>DAOWNS010000012.1 GCA_030642465.1 Candidatus Thorarchaeota archaeon
CAGAAGGACGTGCTGAGATTACTCTCGGTTACGGAGAGGCTCATATGATTGCAGCTGCGCTTGAGAAGCTCGCACAGACTGCACGCAATTACAAGCAGGCTTACAAGAAAACCACAGATGTGGGAGGAGGAAATCGCATAGACTTTGAGAGAGCTGAAGATGGCACGATAACAGTTTCCGGCGATGGCAAGACCTACTTCCTCACTGAAAGCGAGGTGCGTGAGCTTGCTGACAGGCTAAACAACTTGCCTCCAGTGGAGGTTATTCCGCCCTCGAAGTATGTTCAGAAAATAGCCCCTGAAGCGGGGGTTTGTCTGGTTGTTAAGAATGGCGGGAAGTCCTTGTCACTAACCTTGCCTGAAGCGGCATTAGTTAGAACGGCCATTCAAAACAGCATGGAGAGTAGGTTTTTCCTTGAACCGATTGTGATTGGGAAGAAGAAGCTGCTCGTAACAAGAAGCAGTGACCTGAAGTGGTTGCTGAGCAGTGATGGAAGCGAGATAAGATTCACAGCCTATGAGATAGAGGCGCTAATGGCAGGTCTTCACAATGTTATTCTTGATGTCCTGATGGACATGGTGAAATCCCTAGGCAGTGATGACATCGCAGACATTCGCATAAAAAGCCAGGTTCAACGGATTGAACAGGATGCAACAGGTATCCTAGGTGAGCATAAGAAAGCCAAAGGCAGAGTGCGGAACATCGTCAAGAGGTCAAGAAAGATACTAGGCACCGTAGAAGACGCTGAACTGCGGCTTGAGGAATTCGTTAATCTGTGCAAACATATCCAGAGAAAATTCGAACCTGAATTTGTAAAGCCTCTCTTTGACCTGATTGGTAGGACATTCGTCACTGAATCGTAGGCTTGCACGGCACAACTCTTATGAAAGCGACTGGCTGAACCATGCATCTGAGGTCCTTGACTTGAGCATGCGGTACATCAGCCAGCTTGGAAAGCGATGGGGAACACGAGCTCCAAGGCAATTCCTCCGCATGTATGGTCTTCATCGAACGCCCTTCGGTGACATTCTCAACAACATTTTCCATGCGCTTGACAACATCGACGGGCACTTCTGCTTTCCAACCGTGGCTGCAGTTGCTAAAATGCGCCCAGAGTTAGTACGACGCATAGTCACTGAAGGTCACGAAGTAGCAAGTCATGGTTACAACCATCTTCGCTATCCAACATTAACGCCAAGTGACCGGAAAAAGGACCTGATGCTAAGTCTCCAAGTCTACAGGAAAATGGGTATCGAAATCAAGGGATTCAGGGCACCCTATGACAACTACACTGATGATATGCCTGAATTGATTGAACGTTTCGGGTTCATTTGGGATGGCGGATTCGGATACAGGCCAGAACACCGAAAGAAAGACAACTTCTTCAATGTGGAACTTAGCGGTAAGATGTCAAGCACCACATACATCCCGCTCAATATCTGGAGCGACGACAAAATGATTGATGGTCTTGGAATGGGACCTGAAGCTGTAGCTACTCAGCTCAAGCGTGAGATCAAGAATGCTTCCACGAGAGGAGGCGTTGTCATGTTCGATTTGCATCCAATTAGGATTGGGCAGCCCAAGTTCGTTGGTGCTCTGAGAACTGTTGTGGAATATGCGGCAGAGCTGGGAGGCTGGTGTCCAAATCCGGTAGATGCCGTAACGTATTGGAAGAAGCATGGTAAGTGGAAAGGGGATGCAACCTTCTGTTTACTACTTACAGGTGACATTGATAACTGGGTTTTCGCAGACTACCTAAGGAGATATTTGTGGCGAAGGATGGACTCCACCAACCGAAATGGAAGTGTTGATTGAAATGGGCAAAACAATCGGCAGGTTACTGAGAATTCTAGCTTGGCTAGCACCGGTCTACCAGTTCCGTGCATCAGTGCTTAGGAAGTGCGGTGTCAAGGTGGGTAAAGGGGTCTTCATCGGCTATTTGGTCATGATTGACAGTGAGTATCCGGAGTACGTGGAGATCGAGGACTGGGCTGCGATTGGCCCCGGAGCAAAGCTAATGGCCCATTCCGGTTCAAGCCCGTACCTCCAGAAATCGAAAATCTACCATGGAGGACCTAAGAAAATCACCATCAAGAAGGGAGCTTGGATTGCCAGCGGCGCAATCATCTTGCCGGGGGTGACTGTTGGAGAGGGAGCAATCGTTGCAGCGGGAGCTGTTGTGCATAGGGATGTGCTACCCCTAACATTGGTTGCAGGTAATCCCGCAAGAGCGGTTCAGAAACTGGAACCAAAGAAGGCCTAATCGGAGATTTTCTTGGAGAGCAGGCTTCTGATATCAGCGACTGTCCAGATATCAACGACTTCGTCGTCCTCGAAGAATATGCCAAACTCGTTTTCAATCTCGCTTATCAGAATGAGATGGGCCATGGAATCCCAGGGCTCATAATCGCTCCGCTTCAGGTCATCTGTCAATTCATTCTTGTTTAAGAGGAGGACCTTGGAGATTATCTCCGTAAGCGTATTTTCAGCGTCTGTCATCACGTCACTCCTCAATGAGATCTATCCAGTCTGGCACTTTGACTGTACTATAAGCAAGGTCGAGCACCCAGCTTGCGGTATCATCTGTTTCTTTCTGTTTGGTGAATCCGTTAAGTTCATAGAAATCTGCTGCTGGAGCGTTCTTCTTGGTCGGTATGTACTCGCCTATCACGTGCTTGGCTCCGGCAATCTTGGCATCAGCTATAATCTTGGCTAGAAATGCGGTTTCTACGGAGCGCCCAATCACACGACAACTCATGAGGAAAGAATCGACTGTCCAAGATGTGTTATCCATTCTAACTATCGCGACTCCAACGACGCCCTCATCTCCAAACTTGTCCTGAACTGTCATGCTATAGACTGCAGAGTCCTTTGCATCCCTCAGGGTCTTAGTTTCGGCATCTGTGTATCTTCGGGTAGTCAGGTTAAACTGGCTTGTTTTTCCGATGAGCTGAACTACTCGGGGTGTATCAAAGTCGTCGATCAGTTTCACTCGCACTTTGAGTTCAAGTGTTCTGAGGAAATCCTCGATGGATGTAGAGCTCTGTTCCAGCTCGTTTCGTTTGCGTTTGCCAACGTACATCTCACCGCGAGCCATATCCTCCTTGGTGAACGATAGGACATCGAACACGTCCAAGTTCTCCAATGTCGTCCTGTAAAGACGGGGGTTCTTTGGAAGATCAACGACCATCACCTCCGGATAGGTCCGTCTAATCTGCTCGCGTTCTACAGGACTATCATCAATGAACACGATACTGTCAAGACCAATATTGATCTCTTTTGCCAGTTCTGCAATATTCGCTGCCTTATTCTGCCAATTGATTCTCATGGCTGCAAAGTGCTCTTCTTTGAGAATCTGATGAGGATGCTCTTGTAGAACCTTGACCGCATCGTCGAAATTGTTCTTGCTGTTTATTGCAAGGATAACCCCTCTATTGTAGAGGCTCAGCAATGCACGCTGGAACTCCACATACTCTAAACCGGGGGAGGCTGGACCAAGCTTGATTCCTTCAATGCCGTCTTCGCCGATTATGCCGCCCCAAAGAGTGTTATCAAGGTCTAGCACAATGCACTTTTTCGCGAAACCCTTGAGAGCGCAGAAGTATCTCATAAACTCGTTAGCAATGATTGGCGTGAACTCCTCACTAAATGGGACAGAGCCTCTGTAGTACGTGTTCCAGTTCACAGTACTGGATTTGCCAAAGTCGGAAGCAACCGAATCTAGGTCCACAACAAAGATATTTGAATTGCCCTCAAGTTTCTCCTCCAAGAGCTGGTTGGCTCGACGGAAGAACTTCTTGAAACCAAGTTTCTGCTTATTGTCAGCAATGCCCAATGGAGAAAACGTAGGAACGATGAAATTGTTCACAAGAATCAGTGCCGCACTACTCTTCTCCAGTCGTTCTGCGATTGCTGTGACGCTGTTCACTAGTTCTTTCATTTGAGCACTACGACTCTTGCTGCTCATCCGAGGATAATCGGAGAGGAAATTCTGATCTAATAGTGACCAAGCATCTACTGCAAGTACAATGATGATTGGCGCCCCCTTGTACAGCTCTGAAGTCGTGTCCATTGCTTCCTGACGGTATGTGTTGAATCCACCAACGAACGTGTGAGGTTGGAATCCTTCCAGTCGTATCTTAACATCAAAACACGCCGCGAGCGGCTCCAGTGTGGATGAGCCAATTACTGCAATGCTCGTCCTAAGACTGACATCTTCCAATGGCTTGGGTGAAAGGCGTTGAATCTTCTTGTAGGCGCTCCAGAGGTTAAGATATGTTGGTGACTTACGCACCGACGCCAGAATCTCATCCACTTGGTCATCTGTGCCATTCATTACGGCTCACTCGTTTGGTAACAGCTCTAATGCATTACTGTCTAATACGCCTTGAATGTACTCTTTCCCAGATTTGGATAGCGAAGATACTGTTGCAGCAACAGCAACTGCATGATTCCTTGAGTGTGAAAGACTGACCTTGATTTCGTCACTTTCAACCCCATTCACACAAACGTAGGGAGCTCCATCACCATTGCGGAGAATCTCAATGGATCCCAATGACGTGCCTTGTTTCGTTCCTATCGACTTGACCACGGCTTCCTTCCCTGCGAATGTTGCTGCTAGATGCGGAGCAGGATCACTGTAGCCATAGCAGTAGTCAAGCTCTCTTGGAGAATATGTCCGTTTGATGAAGGGCGCTTCACGCTTGACACCCCTGAATCGGTCGATGTCGATAATGTCGACACCAACGTTAAGGTTCATCTCCCCTGTGCCTTTGGAGGCCTCATCTGTCAAGGTAGCTCACGAGCCATTTCTTTGAACGAGTCTTATAATGATGGTGTATTATGAACGGGCTCGTATTCCAAGTTGTCCCACATCGGGCTCTACAACTGCAGTGGACCACGGATATCGAGCCAATATCCGCTGCATTAGTCCTTTGACCTTTCGCATTTCAGAAGTCCCAGAGTAAGCTAGAAGCAAGACAAGTCCACCTCTTGTTCTCTTGAACTTCTGGTACATCGTTTTACTGGTATTGATCGTATCGCAGACCACCATGACATTGGCTTGCGGGATGTCAAGATCGCGCTCCCCGACTGGGGACATCACCAAGGCTCGTACGTCAGCATTTTCTTTGAACTCCTTCAACACTTCACCCTTGTCCCGAGTTTTCCCAGTGATTGTAAGCACTGGCAATCCTGCATTCTCCAGAACGCTACGCACCTGTTCGACCATCTTAAGGTAGGAAGTGAGGACTAGTGTTTTTTGATGCTTTACGGCGATTTCGAGTACTCTCGTGACCTTTGTAGAAACTGTGGGAATCGTACGCCTGAGTTGGGCGACATTGAAGTAATGATTCAGATAGTCAGCATGAAACATTCGTAAGAACTGCTTGGGTGGCATCGCATAGACATACTTGCGCAATAGAAGCAACCCAGAGTATCGGCCCTTGAGTTCATCATCAACTGGAAGCCGCTCCAGCATTAGATGCACTCTCCTTGCGTCGCCTGCAATGATGTCAAGATTGTCGCTCTCGGCGAGCTCGTTCATAATCTCAATGCGCGTATCGCGTACAAGCTCGTCAAGCACGATTGAGATTGATCTTATCTTGAGATCATTTACTTCTGCGATAGACAGGAATGTGGGGTCAAGATGGTCGTCGACATCAGTACCGTATAGATCGCCCATTGTGATGACTTCTGAGTTCGGAATGTATTCCTTCAGCGTTACTAGCTCATCACGAATCTCCAGTTGCTCATCTGTGAAAATAGCATGGTCGTCTCTGAGTGTTCCGCTCATTCCAATCAGCCACTTGTCGCCAAGGAATGTTAGAAGCTCATTCCATGGAAACACGAGCGCGGTGCGCGTGCTAGTTCTTTTGATGAGAGTGTCGACCTCGTTGATTAGAATTGCTTCAAAAGGTTCTAGGAGGCTCAAGTCCTTTCGTGCAATGCCTGCCAGTACCTGCGGGGTTGCCACAATCACCCTCTTTTCTCTCAACACCAGTGCCCTTCGGCCTGACGGAACTCTGGATGATAGCTCACCTAGGTCGTTTTCTAGTCCGCCATATTCACTCCTGAGATAATCTACTGTTTCAGCCAGTGATGATGAGGAATGAACTACGATGATGAATTTCGTATCGGGGAATCGTTCTGCTACAAGCTGGTGGGTAATGAACCGCTTGCCAAGGCCGCAATCGAGTTCGAGAAGAAGATTCGTACCCTGCAAGTCGCTAATCCTGTTGAGGATATAGGTCTGATATCCGCGCGGAGTGTATTTTGGCTTATCTCCCGACATCTCAAGAGTTCATTCATAGTCGACGTTAAGAACTCATCCTTAACGGAGAGCCTAATCTTCGCCAGTGGTCGATCCTGCAGTTGGGCTACCGATTGCATACGCTTCCGCTTCTTCACATGGAACCGGCTTCCTTGGAAGCGCCTTTCCGCGGACCCATATCGTATTGGGTGGAATGACCTTATCCTTGGGAACCACAGATGTGGCAGCGACGAGTACATTGTCCCCAATATCAGCACCGGCAAGAATGACAGCATTCGCGCCCACCGTTACGTTATTGCCTAGCTTTACGGTCTTCAGGTACAGACAACCACTCTCGTAAACATGTCCGCTCAGAATGGCATCATATCCAAAGAAACATCCCTCTCCGATTATGGTCCGCTCGGGATTGAACATGCGACCATTGCCAATGATAGTATTTTTTCCAAGCTTCGCTCCGAACAGCATATGCCTTGGTGAGGTGTCAAGGAAGATTGAGAAGAACCCTGCAAAGTAGGGGATAAGGATGTAATAGACCTGAGCGAATTCATACAGAAGCCAATCCTCGGTTTCCTGTTTGTAATATCCATCTTCCAAACGAGGAATGCCTCTGCGTGATAGCTTGAACATGCCTATGAGAATACCCAGGAATAGCGCGTAGCAGAATAAACCGACCGGAATAAGGAAGATAATGCCCCAGAACCGAGAGTAGACGAATGTTGGAAAATCCGCATTGAAAGCTCCTTGAAAGGCGCTCTGAATATCAATGAAAGGCCAACCTAGTCCGTTGAGCATCGAATCAACATTCCAAAAAGCCCAAACAAAGAGGAAAATAGCCGGGACAGCTGCAACTATCAGACTGATGAGAATTGATAGAATCATGTAAGCGCCGTAAGCTAGGGTCCTGGCCTTCATAAGAAACACGTCTTGGAGTGCTTGGGAGCCATGCGGGACGGAGTATTAAGTCATGTGACATCAAAGGAGAAATCATCGTCACATGGGAAACAGATATAGAGCGACCCAACCGGTCAGCACACAATCGTTGGAGCTCACGAAGCAGGAGTCGTTACAATGACGTTCGATCTCATAATCGCAGGCACGGGACCTGCCGGCTTAATGACAGCAAACCGGGCATCGGGATACGGTGTTAAGACCCTCGTTCTGGAGAGGAGGAAAGCTGTCACAGATTCTCTAATGGGAGAACTCGTAACAGATAACGCATTGCGATTCTTGGGTGTGAAGCCGGACTCCGAGTTCGTAGGCAACAAATATTCCGAAATTGTTGGAAAGAGCTTAGATACAGGAGCCAGCATTAGAGTCGGAGAAGGACTTCTTGGCAACTCTTACCTTCTTGACGAAGACATGTGCCAAGAACTGATGAGGGACAGTGCAGAGGCAAACGGGGCTGAGTTCAGATACCAATCTCGCGTCGACTCTGTGATCAAGGAGGGAAACCAAGTTGTTGGTCTCAGATACAATGGCGACCAAGAGGAGCGAGCAGGCCTTACAGTAGGTGCAGATGGCTCCTTCAGCAGGGTCTTCAAAACGGCCGGGTTCACCCATCCCAAATGGTTGCTCAGTTACGGTGTTCGCTGGAAGCTAGAGAACTGCAAGGGTATTGACCCCAAGGTGGCATACTTCTACGTGGGCAGAGACGTGGGCCTTGGCTATCTGTGGCTATACCCAAGGAGCGAATCAGAGATCAACCTCGGCATTGGTCGCGTGCCCTCATCGAAGAAGAACTGGGACGCGTTGATGCCCATGCAGAGCGTGCTCAAGAAGTACAAAGATAGTCACCCTGAAACCAAGAACGCAAAGATAGCTGCGGTGAATGCGGGGGTTGTTCCTTGCGCAGGGATAATCCCAAAATTCACTGATGCGGGCGTTGCTCTTTGTGGTAATGCTGCTGGACAGGTTTCGTCAATCGTCGGCGGCGGTGTAACAACCTGTTTCCATGCAGGAACTCTGCTAGCGAAGCATGCAAAGAGAATAGCTGATGAGAACGATTTCTCAGCAAAGAGCATCAGCCAATACGAAAAAGAGTACAGGAAAAGCAAGCTGGCTTCGAACATTAAGAACACTGGCGAAGGTATGTGGGCGATAAGCAAGTATGCGATGTTCAACGACCCAATCGAAGCAGCGGAGATTGTCCTCAGTCAGCTCGATGCGGAAAGCCTCAACTCGCTAATTCAAGGGCACGCGGGGATTGGGGACTACATGAGGCTACTCACCGATTTTCTTCCAATGGTCTTGAAGATTGGCAAGGGCTACCTTCGAAGTCTTGCCGTGAGCGGACCGTAACTCGATTGTCAATGATTAAGAAGAGAGAAGAAGGGTCTACCCCCTCTTACCCTGCTTCACTAGTAGCCCTATTTTCTGCTATGCCCAATGCGTGACTTGCACACTCTTTCTTGAGGGGTAAGTCTGACAATTATCGTAACCGTGCGATATAATAATACAACCTTTGTCAACAGATGCAAAGTAAGTATCTGTACACGAAGCTAGTATCTTTGCTTTACGTCTATGCGGCAATAGGATATCGTCGGAGCGAGGGATTCGTATTGATAGATGAAAAAACTAATGCGGCTTTGAAAAGCTTGGGCCTTGTAGTGGGGAGTAGTGTCGATTCGAGAACATTAAATCTGTTAGGTGCCGTATTGCGAATTCAGGAAGATCCGCCAGTACCCCTGTCATTCAAAGTAATCTACGAAGCCATGATGAATGATAACCCTGGACCAAATCTTACGAAAGCTTGGGTTCAAAGGATTTTGAAATCGCTTGTTGATGCCAGTTTGATTAGAGTAGAGAGTGAACATGCCTACAGAAAGATGTACGTGGCCGATGTTAATACTGTCATGGCTGGACTGGAGAATATAAAATCAGAAACCATTCAGAAGCTGAATAGTCAGAGGAGCGCTCTGATGCAACAGCTGGATTTTGTAGCTAGTATGGACTGTGGTTTACTAGCGGAGAATCTAGTTGAAGGATTAACAGGGGGCAGGCAGAAACTCAGTTCCAGATTCATCAAGGGGATGGATGAATATTACCGCGTGACGAACAGTACGATATTCGAGTCAGCCAAGGAAGGCGATATCATTCGTTGCTCAATTATAACATTTACACCATATCTGCAGGGCGCCACAGAAAGGGTCGACAGGATATTCGTTACTGCAGTAAGGGGTGTTGAGGTGCGCTATTCGGTGACCACTGAATCGTTAATACAGGATGACTCAATCAGATCCGAGGTCACACCCGAAGCCCTTGCTGGAACGATTGGAACCTTCATTGATTGCCGTAAAGAAGGTCTGCCAGTCGACATTCGGTTCAACGAGGGACCAAAGAACACATACCAGTTCATGAGCCTCAACAATGATTGCATGGCATTCATAATAAGTGACAATCCGATGAACGCGGCTTGGATAACAAGGGAGTTCAATCTAGACCTCATCGACAACGCGATTGCCAATTTCGACTCACAATGGGAGAAATCGATATCATTGATGGATATCTCTCCAGAGTATATCAAGAAGACTGGAATTTCTCCCGATTCATACATAGCTACAACCTTGGCAAACCTGCTCAGAACCATGAGCGAAGAAAAAGAGTAATAGTGAGTCCGTGTTATCCCATGAAAGAAAATGATGCGTTTCAATTGTTGGAAACTATTGGGTTTAGTCTTACTGATTGGAAAGGACGTGTGCTGAAAGCGATTCTAGTCACACAAGGAAATCGGGATGCGCCCGTGACGTTTGACGAGATATACCCGAGTCTGCGGAATGAGAATCTAGAGAAACGAATCACTCAATCATTGATCTACCGAAGTCTAAGTTCCTTGGAAAAGGATGGTTATATCGAAGTCGACAAAAGTCGCTACAAACACCGTTACTGGACAGGCATAGACATCATTCACGCAGCTCTGGAGAGAGCCAAGGCGAAGACATTAGCTGGTTTGAACGAAAGGGCCAAACAATCTAGCTCAGACATGGAATCCATTTCGGATGCCAGTGTTTCTAGTCTTGCTATCAGGCTGTTTGAAACAAGTACGGGAACCTCTTCTCAACAGCAAGCAAGATTTGCACAGGGTTATGACGACATATACAGCATGAGCGTGAATACGGTCTATGGCCAAAGCAGGAAGGGCGACGTTGTCAGAATTTGTCTTGATTGGATAAGCTCGGAATCATCGGAAGCTGCTGAGCGAATCATGGATATACTTCATCTACTTGAGCGAGGAGTTGAAATCAGAGCGTTAGGTCATACGATGTGGACGCCGACTGATGAGGGGGGGGCTAGGCTGAGCGCATTCTACGGGAGTATCCGAGATGAAGGGCTGCCCCTAATATTGAAAATTCATCCGAAAACTGAAAGAACATACCAGTTCATCAGCAGAAATCATAATGGAATCGTATTGATAGTATCAGAAACCCCCCCGACTGCCACGTGGATTCCGAGGGGGGCAAACCCGTACCTTGTTGATGAAGCAATAAGTAGTTTCGACAAAGATTTCAAAGCGGGAATCGACGCTTATCAAGGCGCGAACGTAGGAAGTGATTCGAAGAGTTGACAGTCGAGAGTCTTAGTCTGGATCTTGAGAGGATTGGTGTTCACCTTTCCACCCCGGAGATTCGAGTTTTAGGAGCTATGCTAAGAGCGGTGAACGAAACTCAAGGAGAAATCACGTTCCAACAAATATACGCAAATATCACAAGTGAGAAGACCAAAGCACCTTCAAAAGCTTGGGTCTACAAATGCATCTCCAATCTTGAGAGTAATCAGTTCATCACAGTGAATCGACTTGGGAAACCCCGGTCTTACAAAGCAACAGTTGAAACGATTATGGTCGGTCTTACCAATTCTCAGAGCATACAGAAGAGCATACTAGAAGATGAGAGAAAGGAACTATTGGAGGATAAGGAATCACTTGAAGATACTGACATGCAGGATGTAGCCAACGTTATTATCGGAATCATGACTGGAAGAAAGCCGAAATTGACTTCGGGTCACATTGAAGGAAGAGATAACGTTCGCTTGGCTATGATTAGAGAATTATGTGGAAGCCCTAGTCCCGGGGATGTGCTTAGACTCACAGAGGGCGCAAACCTCTTGGAACTTGACCCTGCAAGTAGTGGACCCGTTGAGAAGGCGTTGCTCGAAGCAGTTCAAAATGGATTGACCATTAGGGCACTGCTTACATCTCAGATACCGCAGGGTCAAGGCCCAGCCTCATTAGCGTCATTTCTGAGCAAGACTAGCAGTTTGGTTGTACAGGGGATTCTTGAAGGACGACTGCAGCTCCGAGCCACTCCACAACCTACGTCAACCTACAGAATGGTGTGCTTGAATAAAGAGAAGATGATTCTCTTTATGGGCAAAGCCCCATACCCAGACTCTGCGGCATTGATCTACAGAGATGACAACCCACCTATGGTGGATGACGCTGTTGCCACATTTGAACGGCTATGGGAGAGTGCAATTGATATTTCAGCCATCTTGAAACAGGCCATGGCTAGCAGTGCTAAATCTGACAACGAATCCCTTGAATGATGCAACAGTCAAACCGAATCTGCTTCGATGACCCAATCCTTGCTCTTTGAAAGAGTCGCGAAGATGTCATCACAAACGGCTTGGAAATCCGTGTAGACCCCATACTCGCCACCGGCGGCGTAGGGATGTCCCCCACCATTGAAGAGCTTTGCCGCAATATTGCACAGGGTCGTTTCATAACCTCTGCGTAGGCCCAGCATTCCTCCAGAGCTGATTGTGATGGCAAGATCTGCTACCTTCAGCTGGTTTCCATCTACGGTTAGATTCTCAGAATCTGCGATGAATGTACCCATGTCGGTCGTTGTAACGCCACTAGGCATCTCAAGAATGCGCACAAGTCTGTCATGAATCTCTTGATCGCAATGTCCAATCAAAGCCTTGCGCATCTTCTTGAGTTTCTCCTTTCTGTAGTGATGAACTCTCTTGTCTAGGAGCGAGTCGTGGAATCTCTTGGCTTGGTCATTCCAGACGCCTGCCAGTCCCTTCTCAGCTAGTTGTTCCACAATTGGTCTGAGAGCGGCTGTCAAGTCCTCCTTATTGGCAATCGCACTGAATCTGATGACCGAAACCGCATCTGTCAGAGCCCCAGCACCATCAATCTGACGAAGGTTGAAGTCGGTATCATGTGCTACTGTCGCTAACTCAGCGCATATCTCATCACGAGGCATTAGAACCTTATGAGTGATCTCGGCCGCACAGTACTCAGGGTTCACTTTCAATACAGGTTTGTTCTCGAGCGAAAGGATTGACCTCACTGCTCGATTGGACCATTGATGATGGTCGAGCCAAACAACTCTGCACCCTTGAGAAATCGCTCTGGATAGACCAGCTACCACTGCGTCTAGCGAAGAGTCATCCATGCCAAGGTCCGTGACAATAATCAACGTGTTTTTGCGAGTTGCGACTGATGAGAATGTTCTCACAAAGCCGCCATAGTCTGTAAGGTCCATATTGAAATCCAAATCCTTGGACTTCGCATACCGCCAGACGATGGCAGCCGAGGTGAGACCATCTACATCTTTGTCATGTGAGATCGAGAGAAGTGAACCGATCTTCTTCTTGGTCACGCTCTTTTCAGTCATCTTCTGTCCACCCTCGGAACTCCTGTTCTCTTCTCACTCTCCCCCCTCTACCTCACTCAAGACGATTCGAAAGTGTTTTGTGTTCGACTACCGGTCAAAGAGGAGAGCTGGTCCCCCATGGTGAAATCCGGACTTCGTGAAAAATTGATGAGCGGCAACGAAGCCATTGCTCGGGGCGCCCTAGAGGCAGGAATAGGATTCTGTTCTTCATATCCGGGAACCCCTTCTACCGAAATAACTACAACACTGATGAAGACTGCTACTGAACATGACATCTATGTTGAGTGGAGCGTTAATGAGAAGGTAGCACTCGAGGCCGCAGCTGGTGCCAGTTGGGCAGGCGTTCCTGCAATCTGCCCAATGAAATCATTGGGCCTCAATGTGGCTGCAGATTTCTTACTCAACCTAAACCTCTCAGGGACAGGCAAGGGAGGCCTTGTCGTGGTCGTGTGTGATGACCCGCGAGGACACAGCTCAAGCAACGAGCAGGATTCACGATTCTACGCAGAGGCTGCTTACTTGCCCTTACTGGAACCCGCCACCTGTCAACAAGCGAAGGATATTATTCCCTATGCCTTTGAATTGTCAAGAAAATTCGAGATTCCAGTAATTGTGCGGAGTACTACCAGACTCAGCCATTCCAGAGCAGCAGTAAAGGTAGGAAATATCTCCAAGAGGAAATGGAGTGTCACGGACGGTCTGCCAGAGCGGCTGTACAATGTGCCAAACCCGCATCTGCGACATAGTGACCTTCTGGAGAAGCTGGAGATAATTTCCCAGGAATTCGAGGATTCCGAATGGAATAGCTTGGATAGCCGCGATAGCACCAATCTCCTAACCGTATCCACGGGAATATGTTTGAGATATGTAGAGGAAGCTATTGACCTCTTGGACGATAACAAGGTAGGATCTTTAGGGCTTGTCACAACTCACCCCCTGCCGAAGAAATTTCTGCTCAAAGCGATGAAGGATGTTGACAACGTTCTGTTTGCGGAGGAGATTGACCCGTTTGTCGAGGATGCAATCAGATCATTGAGTGTAAATCGTCCCTCTGGGGAAACGCCTCAGTTCCATGGAAAGCGAACAGGAAACGTTCCAGCTTTTGGAGAAATGAATACTGACATCTTGATGGAAGCAATCGCTGGAATTCAAGGTGTTGACTATGAGCCACATGACGTCGAAACTCTCGCAGCCGTTGAGAAGGCGCGTGATTTACTCCTCGCCAGGTCGCTTACTTTCTGTGCAGCATGTACACACCGAAACGTCTACTGGGCAATCCGCAAGGTCCGCAAGAAACTGAAAGGCAACTTGGTGGTCGCAGGTGACATTGGTTGTTACTCACTTGGCATATTCTATGATGAATCTATGAACAGCATGCAGGCAATGGGGTCCGGAATAGGAACTGCGTGTGGTTTGGGCCAGCTCGGTAGATTTGGGTTCAATTCCAAGGTTGTTGCAGTTGCTGGTGATTCGACATTCTTTCATGCATGCATCCCAGCGCTAGTAAATGCCAGACATAAGAACGCAGACATCACATTCGTGATCCTGGACAATTCCACCACCGCCATGACAGGCTTCCAGTCACATCCGGGATCAGGAACACAAGCTAAGAACGAGAGTCACGTCAGCATCGAGAAGGTAGTAAACGCAATTGGTGCGGACTCAGTTGCCACAGGTGACGCGGCCGACATTCCATCTGTTGTGGAACTGTTGCATAAAACAGTCCTAAAGAAAGGGTTGCATGTGATTATACTGGCAAGCGTTTGCAGATTGGAGGAGCAGAAACGCGTTGCAGGCTACGATACCGAACCAGAGGTTTACATCGACCTTGAGGAATGTTCTGGCGAGAAATGCAGAATTTGTGTGGATGATTTCGGTTGTACCGCTATGAGCTGGGACTGTGAAGCTGGACATCCAGTCATACTAGAACACCTTTGCGTCCGATGTGGCGCTTGCGTTGCAGTATGTCCTCATGGAGCCATCAGACAGAGGTGACACGATTGAGCAAGGTATACAATATACTAGTCGCGGGTGTTGGAGGACAGGGGAATCTTGTGTGTGGGCGAGCCTTGGCGGATGCATCGTGCGCTCAAGGATTGCGACCTGTGGTTGGGCAGATTTTTGGAGCCTCACAGAGAGGCGGAAGTGTTTACACACATGTCAGAATTGCAGACCACGACACCGGCCCGCTGATCCCGCGTGGGCGGACCGATTTGCTATTAGGTCTTGAACCCTTGGAAACCCTGCGTGCTGCTGTGGACTATGCAGGACCGCAAACAACCGTTATTCTCAGCACGATGGAAGTTCGCACAATGGCAACGCGCTGTGAAGAAGACAGGCATCCTAGTGGCGACGAGGTTGTCGATGCACTTGCGGCTATCTGTGCTAAGGTGTATGCAGTTGATGCAGGTGCTGCCCTGAAGACTATTGGTACGGCAAGGGCGTTGAACGCCTATATGCTAGGAGCTCTGGCAGCTTTGGGCACCACGCCCCTTCCTGCGGACAATATCAAAGCCAGCCTAGCAGAGATCATACCGCTCACCGGGATGAACTTGGCTGCGTTTGGAGCTGGAGCACAGGATATTATGGACGTGACACCGGTCGGGCGAAACGTCTAGAATGTCGCTTGATTGCCGTCAGATTGCGCCCGAGTTTCTCGCCACATAAGCTCTGCAATTACTATGAACATGTCTGAAACTCCTGTTCCAGTTTTTGCGCTGCTTTCCATGTAGTAGAAACCCTGGTCCTCAGCCCACTTCTTGGCCTCATCAGACGGTATCGCACGGTCTGGAAGGTCAATCTTGTTGCCGATGCAGATTATTGGAATTCTTTGACCAACCGACTCGTCCGCTTCCTCCACCCATTTCTGGAGCTCTACGAAGGACCTTCGTCTAGTCACGTCGAACACCAATACGAGCCCAGCTGCTCCACTATAGTACATCTTCCGAACTGCCTTGAAGCGAGCTTGTCCTGCAACGTCCCATGCCTGAATCTTAATTCCTACAGCAAACTCGGGTTCTGGAGGTGAGATGTACGCAAGCTTGACTGCAAATTGACTCCCAATCGTAGTTTTGTAGTCTTTCTGGAATTGGCCGGTGGTGTATCTTGTAACAAGAGCTGTTTTTCCGACAGCACCTTCTCCGGTCACCATTACCTTGAACAAATAGCTATACGCATCCGAGGCCGCACCGGGTCTTGGGGGCTTTTTCGCTCTGGTTCGAATCTCTGTCACCAAGGCGCTCTCCACGGCAGAGGCAATGACTGGAGCAGTAGGTTCTGCTACGCCCTTCTCAGCGTCGTCCATTAGCTTTGATACGTCGTCCAACTCTGATAATCCTGAGTCCTCACCGAATAGCTTGTCCAAGAGCTCTTCCGCTGCTTTCAACTGAGTTTGTTCGCTAGCTGTTGCTGCTGATTCAGTGGCGGCTTCAACGGGAGCGGGTTCAGAAGCTGTAATTTCACCGAAACCCGTGCCTGAGGGAGCCGTGAATGGAGATGGCTCCTCGTATATCGTAGGCGCGTCCGCCGTGGTAACGGGTATTGAAACGGGAGCGACTTCAACAGGAGCTGCGGCAACCTGATCTTTCTCTACAAGAATCGCGGTTTCCGGCGTAGTAACCTGACGCACTTGACCCGAGCTGTCAGTCCACATGAGCACTATGGGACGAACGATTATTGTTCCTTCTGCTTTTGGCATTAGTTCGACATCTATAGTCTTGGTTTCGCCCGGCTCTAGATCGAACTTGAGTTGTTGTGGATTGATCTCCATGTTGTCCTTCGGGAAGTGGTATATCTTCCCGGTGATCCCCATCACTGGCTGATCTGTGATATTTGCTACAGTGACCTTACCGTGCAGTCGAGTACTGTCTTTGGAATCCTGAGCTACCTCGAACCGGGGGATTATCTGGTAAAGCCCTTCTATGACCTTGAGAGGCTTATCAGAAACTCCAACCAAGACTTCTCGTCTATCATCACCGCCAGCGTCACCAACACTGAGAGAGAGAATCTTGGCACCAATATCAACAGTAGCGAGCTGTTTGAGTTCAGCCATGTAAAGACTATAGAATAGAATCTTGAAGTCAGAGGTGGCAATCACAACCTCGTCCATGTGGTCGGCATTTAGCTCGGCTATTCTGACTGATAGAGCATTGATATTGTCCAACTTCGTGAAGAGCTCAAGCTTGCTCTCCTCATTGCGATAAATCCTGATAGAGCCATCGTGAGTAACTACTCCAAGCTCCATCTTCCTATCGCCGAGAATATCCCCAGCCGCAACTGAAATAACCGGACTAGGCAATTCCAGTACTTCTATTTCCTCCAACGCACCATTCCTAACCTTGAACACACGAAGCGTCTTATC
>DAOWNS010000353.1 GCA_030642465.1 Candidatus Thorarchaeota archaeon
CTGCTGGATAGAGGATACAAGGTCCGTGCCTTCAAGGAAATGAAGGTGTCCAAGTCGCTGGCTGAAATGCACTACGCAGTCCATAAAGAGAAACCTTTCTTCCCATGGCTTGTGGACTTCATAACTTCCGCCAATGTTCTGACAATGATTCTTGAGGCTGACAACGTAATCGAGGGCGTTCGTGAGGCGCTTGGTGCGACATTTGTTCAGAACGCCTCGTCCGATTCACTAAGAGGACGTTATGGAATATGGGCTGGTATTAACATCGCTCACGCATCTGATGGATCGGATACTGCAAGAACTGAGATATCTCTCTGGAAGACGGAAGGCGAAGTAGAGGAATCTGATGATGCAGAGGCTTCCGCTTGGGCGTACATCAACAAATACAGTTCTGGAAGCGCAGATTACACCATGGACATTCGCAATACTGTCAAAGAATCCATTGAAAATAGTAACACATCACCTGCTGTTCTGAGCTCATTGGAAAACTTGCTAGGCAAGGACGCAGATGGAATCGAGGAGAAATCTATCAGTGCTCTCGCAAACGCGATTTTTGACTATATTAAGGAAGAAGTCGAAAAAAAGTAGCACAAGGTGGCAAGAGGTGCCACCTATGCCTTTTACATGCAGATTCGGGCAGGTACTTCAGCGCTTAGCTTTGCCACCCTTTTCATAGCTTGCAGTCCACTTAGTATCCCTGGGTTTCATTTTGCGCTTTATCCTGTTGACTTTGCACTTATTGGAACAAAACCACAGCACAGCCCCGTCCTTTGTCTGTACGTAGGCCATGCCCGTGCCAGGTTCAATGTCCTTGCCACAGAAGACGCATTTCTGTGTTCCAACCACGTCTAGCGCCTCCTCATCTTGCGAGCTTCACGTTCAGTTTCTCGGAGAGAGAGAATGTCACCCTCTCTGACAGGGCCTTTCACGTTGCGAGTTAGCACCCGACCTCTGTCTCGTCCGTCCAATATCTTGACTCGGACCTGGGTGATTTCCCCGGTTACTCCAGTTCTTCCCAGAAGCTGGATAACCTCCGCTGGGATTGCTGAAGTCTTATCTGAGTCATCACTACTCTTACTCATCTAAAGCCATCACCTAGAAGAGTCCTACTTGCGCAGTCCAGCTATCTTCTCAACCAAGTCATCAACAAGGTCTTTCGCCTTGCCATCAATGACTATGGCGACCGCGGCTGTGGGGCGTTCAATACCGCAAGCATTTCCAAGGTCCTTCTTGCTATCCACGAAGATGTATGGTGCTTTCTTATCATCACAGAGACCTGGCAAGTACATGATGATCTCCGGAGGTTCTACGTCCCCCGCGACCAGTACAAGACGTGCGATTCCACGCTCGATGGACTTGGTTGCCTCGTTTATTCCTTTCTTGATTCGCCCTGTATCTTTGGCAATCTCAAGAGCCTCAAGAGCCTTCTTCTGGAGCTCTTCAGGGTAATCAACGTCAACAAAACTTGGTTTTGGCATTATTATCTACCTCTGTTTTCACTTCATTGGTATGAGTGTCTACTGACGCACCCGTTGCAAAGGGCGCGTTCTCGCCGCTGTCATGCCTACTTCTTTTAAAACTGTCGAACTAGTCCGACTCAATAGCCAAGGAAGGCAGGTCTAATAGCTTAGCTCCTTGATTGCTCTTGTTAGGTCCTTAACACTTGCTTTGCAATGAGTAAGGACCGAGTATCTTCCTCGTTTCTTCATAATCTTCTGTGCGTGTTGTATGTCATCAAGAAACGTAGCTTCAGTCATATCCAATTCCTTGAGTTCTACAGGCATATTCCTGTCCAGCAGATACTCCCTGATATCTAATGGTCGATGCTTGGCATAGCCGGCTTCGTCAAGAAAATAGAGGCTTAGGGGAGTAGCGAAAGCCACTTGAAGACCGTGCAGACTCTGCATCCTCCGATCCATCGCGTGGGATATCGCATGTTCTGTTCCGGAGCAGGGCCTAGAACTCCCGAAGTCAGTCATAGCATTGCCTGTGTCTATCACAGATTTGACGAGGGTTTCAAG
>DAOWNS010000250.1 GCA_030642465.1 Candidatus Thorarchaeota archaeon
GGGAGTCTTCCATCCTAGTGGAACAAGCGCTCAAGATCTTGCAGTTGCAGGCCAAACCACGATAATCGATGTAGCACCGCTTGGGTCTGATGCGGAGGTCGTTCTAGCGATTTTGACAAACATGCTCTGCAGGCAAGTTCTAACATATAGAATGGCTTGGACAGAAGAGGGGACAAGCGCACGAGAGGAGCTCCCTCCAACATGGCTAATTATCGATGAAGCTCACACACTGGTCCCAAAGGGCAGTGCGACTCCCGCGAAGGATGCTATTGTGGGCTATGCAAAGCTTGGGCGTCGATTTGGATGCAGCTTGGTCTTGTGTACTCAACAACCATCTGCAGTCGCTGACGAGGCGATATCTCAAGCTGACATCATTATCTCACATTCTCTTTCTCATGATAGTGATATTCGCGCTCTTCAGCAACGGTCTCCAGCAGTAATGCCAGATATGTTCCGCGACAAGGTGTTCATTAGTAGTTTGCCGCGCGGCGTGGCGCTCGTCTTTGACCAAAGCACAGAGAATAAGCGTGGATTTATCACTCAGATTCGCCCACGATTGTCACAGCATGGAGGCACAGATAGATTGTCTAGTCTCTTTGAAGCCGCCCGGCTGATGCTTCCTGAGGGGGTTCCAGAAGAACCAGATCTCCTGTGGGACTTGGAAGAAATCTCCGCTGAACCCGCAGGTGAATTAACTGAAGAACTTTCAGAGGTTCCTCGTCCTCCACTTAAGCTAAGCAAGGACGACTGGAATCTGCTTGATGATTGGATTCAAGAGTATATCCGAGTCCTCTTCGAGAGGAATCGGCAGGAGTTCTCAATCTCGGATGAGCCAGCCCCTAGAGCGGCTGAGCCTACAACTGATCAAGAGTCCGAAGCAACACCTCACGTCATTGAACCCTCTATGGCCAGTGTGTCTACTCAGGTGATTGATAGTTCAAAGGTGCGAGTTCGGCAATTTGGTCTTCTTTCGCCGTCAATGCTCCTGAAAGCAATTACAAGAACGATACTCTATTCAAAGCAGTCACACAGATTCCTCTTCACTAAGGGTCCCTTCTACAGAGATGTAATTCGGGTACAGATTCAAGACATAAAACCATCCGACCTTGTGGACTGGGTGGCTTCAGGGCTTGTATCGGCGGGCCTTACAATTGAAAAATTGGTAGATGATGATGAGATTACTTTCGTCATGTTCAGTAAGAATGGGCTGCGGGGTGTCTTTGCAACTGGCGTGAGTGGCAAAATAGTATGCTCACCAGTTGTAATAGTAGGGAATAACCGTGCCACTGTCGTTCAGATGATTGACAAGATTCGAAGGGCGATGAGCTAGGCAGAAGCTTCTCACATATGCTCATCCCTGAATGCAAAATGGGCGACCTTACTATTAGCTTATAAGGTGAAGTTCAGGTTTGACGGTTCGGTGCAAAGAATGAGCAAATCCGACCTTCGACCCCCCGTGAATCTCAAGTTAGCATCAATGTCAGACCTGGCTCGAATGCTGGTGTCTTGGTCCCAGAGAGACCGAGCGGCAAGCATGCTGTATTTCGAAGACAAAGGAAGGCACATCTACGGAACGTTGATCTCGAACCACGGCTACTACGAGATGCAAGGAATCCCGCTGTGGGTCTACACCGAGGGTGAATCTGCTCCTGCCGGGAATTTCTTGGCATACAGTTCCCGCCCAAAGGAATCCGTTGAGTTTGTCAACTCTGTTGAGTCCGAACCAAGGGTGGCCTACCTTCCGATAATCACGCTTGCTGAGAAACTGGAGATACTGGACATATAGGCACGTAGCTCTTGGTTTCGGCGTCTAATCACGGTCCATCGTAGACCAGAAAGTCGTGCGGTTTTTCAACCATTGTCTGAGGTCCTGAACTATCATCCCATGGTCGAAGGCGAGCTTTTCCTCGTGCAGGTCATTCATGTCAAACCATTTTGCATCGGCCGCATCATCCCCTCCCTGCAATTGACCACTGAGCATTTCCCCAACGAAGACTATCGATACGGTATGGCCGCGGGGGTCTCTCCCCGGGTCACTGTAGACTCCCAATATCGCACTGAGGTCAATCGTTATTCCCGTTTCTTCTTGAACCTCTCTCTTGGCGGCTGCTTCCGATGTTTCGCCATACTCCACAAATCCACCAGGCAATGCCCACTCACCTTCGTGCGGGGGTCGTCCCCTTTTCACGAGCAATATATTGTTGCCTTCAATCACCACGACATCAACGGCTAGTGCTGGGTTTCGATGCATCTCAATACAGCTCCCTCGATGATGCCCGTAGATAATTGGCTATAATGACTATGGCAAAGATCAGAAAGGCAAGCCAAATAATCAGGGTCTTAACAGGCACCTCATACTCTTGAAGGAATGAGATTCCCTTGAAGAGACCCTCCACAACGAGAAACATGCCTACGATGATGATGTTTAAGGCGCCTCCCATCGTACTTGTGTCTTTTACCTTGAGTACTTTTCTCACTAGGATCATGATAATGACGATAACCATGGAGATGTTGTTGATGTAGCTGGTGAAAAGCCAGCTCATATCGAAGAAGGGGATTGTGCCAAACGGGGTGGGAACTGGCGGCAACCACAGCGCTACAAAGATGAAGAAAAGCAGGAGTTCGCCAATTCGAATCCACTTTGTCGGGGGTTTAGTGTAGGATTCCCCGTAGACACCTTTGTCATATTCGCTGGCAGCGTAGTACATGAAGTAAACAGGCGTTCCAAAGCTCAATGCATTCACCAAGCTTTGTGCAACTCCATAAACAACATTGAACCAGAATGTCCTCCAATTGAGCAAAATAGACTCCCACACTTGGATATACATTGGTATGAAATTGAGCAACACAAAGGTGGGAACAACACAGAGAACAATAGCGACCACCAGCGCGAGAGCAGCTGCTGGTTTCCCTCCGCCAAGTCTGCCTACTCCAATACCGTAGAAGACATGTCCAGCCACCGCAAGGCCCCCAAGTATTGCTAGTGGTGCAGTCACCATTGGGAGGACAAAGAACATCAGCACGAATGCAGCGTTGGTGCCATAGAAGAGTCGCCATCGCAAAGGCACAGCAGTAGTGCTCTCCTGCATTAGCTGAACTGTGTTTGCAAGCCTATAGCGCTTGTAGTACAAGAGTGCTAACCACGGTACCGAGAAGACCGCGGGCACAACGGCATAGTGGAAAACCCAGTTATGAAGTGGGTCTGAGAATGGAGTCATCTGAGGGAGCAGGTAGACCAACAACAGGAAGTACACTGGAGTGATCACTGCCATTGCGACTACTGTGATGCGGGTCATCATCCAGTCTGATTTCACTTTTCGTCGCCAGCACCTCGTTATCATAATGTGTTATAAGTATGCACGGCAGATAGTTTGGTCGTGGTGCTTTGGAGTTGACC
>DAOWNS010000037.1 GCA_030642465.1 Candidatus Thorarchaeota archaeon
CTTTGTCATTATATTCACACTCATTCATTTTGAAGCGTATAGTATCTCATCCCACGGCTGTCGATACAGCGCAGCACGTTGGCGTTTCTGGTCGAATATGTGCCCCATCATCCCGATTGATCTCCCAAGCACAAAGAGCCCGTTCAGGACTTCTGTGTCTAGGACATCTTGCTTTTCTTCAGGCGTTAGGTCAATGTTCTCCATCAGGTCAAGGAAGCAAATTCCAATGCAACCGTCCACATTGAGAATCAAGTTATTCCTCTTCTGCGTGGTCAACTTCTCGACCTCAAGAGCATAGTCTAAGTATGGGTGCTTCGGGAAGTTCTCATTTACGAACTTTTTCAGAAGCGTAACCCGGATATCCGGATTCTGAACGGACTTGATTCTATGACCAATTCCTGGGATGTTAATCCCTACCACGTCCTTCATGTAATTAATGAAGTCCGGTGGATGTTTTCCAGAATCTAGAGCCATTTTGAAATATTTGGCAGCATCGGAGATGGCACCGCCGAATCTTGGGCCTATCGTCAATATGCCGCTGGCCAGTGACGCCATTAAATCCTTTCCAGCTCGCGCGGTCACAATGGCGTTGTGAGCGCCTGATACGGCTGGCCCGTGGTCCGCAGTCAACTTCAGCACTAGTTCGATGTATTTCGCGGCAAACGGAGGCAACTCCTTCTTCAGCCAGAGTAGCCCAATTACGTATCCAAGGGAGAGTTCTTCACTGATTATCTTGTCAATCGGAACTCCATTGTACGTGAGGATGTCACCCCTCTCGTTCGAAATCGTGACTACCACGTCTGTTGGTCTTCGAACAATCCCTTGAGCTGAAGCTTTGCTATAGTCCTGAGGAATCTGTGGGGGTTCAAAGTCATCCAAGGGTTCTATCTTCCCTTCGGCCTTCAATTTCTCAAAGGTTTCACGTATCTTGTCACCGAAAGTGTCGTATGATTCGGGGACAATAACACCCACTTCAGCAAGCGCTTTGTTCTTTGCATCTGCTGTTTCCATGTCACTTCCAGCCATTGCGCCAGCGTGACCGAATTGAACACCTGCTGGAAATATCTTGGAAGAGGTACCTGTCACCCACATCACAATGGGTTTCTTGATACGGCCATCTTTCACGGCCTCCACAATCGAGTACTCATCCATCCCTCCGATTTCGCCCAAACAAACAATCAACTTGATCTGTGGATTGGCTTCATATCGAAGTATGTGGTCGATGAGCAAAGAACCAGCGTACCGATCTCCGCCAATTGCTATACCCTCAAGGATTCCGTCGGTGTTTTGAGATATCATGAAATTCATTTCATTGCTCATACCGCCGGACTTGGATACAAAACCAACGCTGCCTGGTCGATAGAGCTTTGACTTGACGATATTCTCTATGGTGCCTGCAGTATTGGCAATCTTGAAGGCGCCTGCTCGAATTCCACCAACAGTAGCCGGTCCGATGATTATCTTCTTCTTCTCTTTTGCAAGCTTGATGAGCTCACGGCTCTGTCGCTCTGGCATTCCTTCAGCAATTATGACCAAGACGCGAATGCTATCGGTTTCCAAAGCCTCTTTCGAGGTCGGGTAGGATGACCGGAACGATGAGAAATTGATTAGGACATCTGCCGTGGTATGATTCCTTGCGGCAAGTTCCAGCTTCTTGTAGATAGGTATGACAATCTCCTTGCCACCCCAGAAAACCTTGTGGTATCCGATTGCCCCTGCTTGAGTGGGCCGAATTATCGCAGCAACACTGGGTGTTTCCCGCTTGCTGACAAAGTCAAAGTCCAGCATTCGCTGGATTGCGTTTCGCTGGAATCCATAAACAATCGCTTGGGAATCTCTATTGAATAATTCATAGTCTTCCATTCTTGCATCATTCCTCCAGGGCTAAAGGTACGATTCGGGTCATTGGAGTGTATCTATCGTACACTTCTATGGGAATGCCCATTTCTTCTCCGACATCTTTCATGAGCTTCAGACCCTCCTTCTCATTGGGCCCTCCACGGCGTACATAGATCTTAACGTTCACTTTCTTTAGCTTGTCAGCTGATTTTCTCAGAGCACTCACAATCCCTGTGAAAGTAGCCTTCACATCTGTGAAGTTGGCGATTCCGCCTCCAATCAGAAGGATTTTCGGTTTTCCGTCCGGATCCGGCTTCTCTGTCATGAGATCGATGAGTGTCTGGGCGTACAACTCAGTGTGCTCTCGGCTGGGGTTTCCACTGTACTCTCCGTAGTTCGCCAGTTCAGCCCCGAATCCCAGGTCCACGATGGTGTCTGCGTAGACAACGCTTGCACCACCTCCGGCAACCATAGTCCAAATTCGTTTGTCGCGATTGAGAACCGTCAACTTCAGCGAAGAACCTGTTTGTTCGTCGATGCTTCGAATGTATTCTTCCTCTTTGGAGAATTTCTGACCGAACGAAACTGGGAACTTGATTGGGTTATCGTAGTTACCCCACGTATCTGAATGCTTGAACGCCGCTGTATCGTCAAGACGAGCCTTGAGATCCAGAGGAACTACTAACTTGTCTTCAGTGACAGCGAAAGGATTGATCTCCATAAACGCGAAATCCTGGTCAATGTATACCTTTAGTATCCCCTTAACAAAGGAAACAACAACATCTCCCAGCTCCCCGAGGTCTGGCAACTTCTCGGCCAGATTGAACGAATCGATGTCAGTCCCGATGGGTATTGGAATGTGTGACACTTTATCCCAATTCTCCTCTACGAAAATACCTCCTTCTAGCGAGAAATGGATTATGTCATTTTCACGGTCTGACGTGATGGAAATATAGAACTCCTTGTCATGGGGAACGAAGGGCTCGACTAGGAACCTATTCAGAGTCCCTTTTGTTTCACCAACGACCATCTCCTTGCCCATCTTTTCTTTGATGAACGACTTTAGGTCGGCCAAGCTCGCATCGAGCAGCAGTAGATTTGCCTTGCCTCTCTTTCCGAATAGCTGATCTGGTTTTGCAACAAGCTTGTCAGTTTTCAGCCACGGATTTTCTTTCACAAGAGCCTCCCATTTGGTTTCAGGAGTTATTACGGCTAGCTTCCCGTGGTAGTTGAACTCAGGGAAGTATTTCACCAGTTCCTTAGCAATCAGTTTCTTTGCCGAATACTCATTAATTGATTTTTGTGCCAATCTAGATTCCTCCCTCTTTCGTATAATTCAGAAGACCTCCGGCCAACATAATCTTCCTTTCGCGCTCGGAGAGGTCGTAGGCGACGGGAATATCGATATTCTTGGTCGTGTTCTTAATCACTAGCGTCTTCTCTCCCTTTTCCAAGGCAGTGCGAATACCTGCTATCTCCAGTGAATCTCCAGCTTCAATCTTATCGAAACCATCGGAGTCTACAAACTCAACCGGAAGGATTCCGACATTGATCAAATTCGCTTTGTGAATGCGAGCAAATGACTTCACCGCAACCACCCTGATTCCGAGATACATTGGTGCCAGCGCAGCGTGTTCGCGACTTGACCCTTGGCCATAGTTCTCGCCAGCAATGATAATTCCTCCACCAGTTTCCTTGGACTCAAGTGCTCTCGTTGCAAATGTCGTATCCACCTGTGAAAAGACAAACTCGCTTATCTTGGGCAGATTTGACCTAAGTGGCAGAATCTTAGCTCCTGCTGGCATGATGTGATCAGTTGTTATGTCGTCTTCAACTTTGATTAGGGTATTCAACTTAGGTAGCTTCTCAGGAAGTGGTATAGCTTCCGGAAGCGATTGAATGTTCGGGCCACGTATTATCTCGATGTCTTCAGGGTGGTCGGATGGTTCTAGAATCATCGAATCATCAATATCGATGGAGGTTGGCATCTCGATCTTGGGATATGAACCCAGTTTCCTTGGGTCCGTTATCTTCCCATAGATTGCCGCCGCCACAGCGACCTCTGGACTGACAAGATAAGCTTCTGAATCTATCGTGCCGCTACGGCCACGGAAATTGCGATTGAATGTTCTGAGTGAAACACTTCCTGATGGCGGTGCAAACCCCATGCCAATGCATGGGCCACAACCGCTCTCTAGGATTCTGCCTCCGCTTGAAATTATATCAGCTAGCATTCCATTCTCTGCTAAGTACTTCAGTACCTGCCTAGACCCCGGCGATATCCCTAGGGTTGTTCTGGAATGGACCGTCTTCCCCTTGAGAAGGGCTGCAACCATTGCCATATCTTTGATTGACGAGTTGGTGCACGAACCAATTGCCACCTGGTCCACTAGTTTGCCTTCAAGCTCTGAAAGCGGCACGACATTCCCTGGGGAATGAGGCTTAGCGATCATAGGCTCCAGCTTGTTGAGATCAATCTCAATTATCTCATCGAAGTCTTCTTCCTGCCCGGCTGGAATGCTGACCCAATCGTCTTCTCGTTTCTGAAGTTCAAAGAACTCTTTTGTGATATCATCTGATGGAAAAATCGAGGTTGTCGCACCAGTTTCAGTACCCATGTTGGTAATGGTGGCTCGCTCAGTAACGGATAACGACTTCAGTCCAGGGCCGAAGTACTCCAAGATATAGCCCCTTCCTCCTTTGACACCGATTCTTCGTAATACCTCAAGAATGACGTCCTTTGCCGAAACAAAGTCACGGAGTTTACCGGTTAATTTTATTCCCATAATCTTGGGAACGGTTATGTAAAACAACCCGCCTCCCATCGCAACGGCCACGTCAAGTCCACCCGCACCTATGGAAATCATTCCCACTCCCCCTGAAGTCGGAGTATGGGAGTCGGATCCAATGAGGGTTGCCCCTGGCTTAGAGAATCTCTCAAGGAATACCTGGTGGCAAATGCCATTTCCCGGCCGTGAGAAGAGTATGCCGTACTTAGCTGCAACTGATTGCAAGTACAAGTGATCATCAGCGTTCTTGAAATCAGATTGAAGCATATTGTGATCGACAACCGAAACGGAGAGTTCCGTCTTCACCTTGTCGAGACCCATCGCCTCGAATTGTAGATAGGCCATTGTACCCGTTGCGTCTTGGGTTAGAGTACGATCTATCTTGATTCCAATCGCATTGCCTGGAACGAGCTTGGAATCGCCCACTGCAACGTGTTTTGCAAGAATACTTTTAGCAACCGACACCATTGTGAGATTCACCTTCTGTTTTACGACACATTTGTCCTCAGATTTGCTTGCATCGAACAAGAACGCCCATAAAATAGTGTCGCTTCGTACATCCAATACACGACAGATAGACTCCCTTCCTAGTCCTAGCTAAGCTCGCTACGGCCGTAGAAGAGTTCCCCTAACCTCTTCATCGCATCACGAACGCATTCTTTCTTGCCGCTCACCTGCAAGTGTCTATCACCATCCAGCGATATCAATACACGACAGTCCTCCGCAAGCTCTGAAATTATCTCAACTGGAATCTCGTCGGGTAACCGGATTCGGAAGAAACTAACATCCTTTTCCCTTGGCAAATCAGAGATTGGCATTGGTGGGTCCTCGGGAGACACCTCCCCTCGTCCGTGAATGGCATCATCGAATCTTGTTTCCCACGCCTGTCTAAATTGGACACCATCCCTCTCTTCAGCCCATACCATCAGGGTTTCTCGAAGTCCTTGGACCTTTATCTCCATCTCATGCTGAAGATCGGCATCGCACTGCTCAGGCTGCTTGATTTCACTACCAAATGACCTTAGATACTCGAGAACCATCTTGCTGTTCCTTAGATCTGCATAGACGAGATCAGGAATGAAGACTCCTTTCGACCGCAACTCTCCAAGTAGACTGTTCAGAACCATCCATCCTGCCTGGAGGTCGTTAACTGACACCAATGACAGCTACTCCCTGAGCATCTCCTCTATCTGGTCGTAGAAGCTCTTCTCACGCCACCATCGGAGGTCACGTGCTCCCGTTGGGCAGATGGAGCAGCAGGCTCCACACCCCTCACACGCAAGCTCGTTGGTGACGCTCTTTTTCACGCCCGGTGATACTTCCACCATTGAAATAGCGTCGTACGGGCAAATCTCTGAATAGTGACAGAGGTCACATCCAACACAAAGATCTTCATCCACATCTGCTGTTAGAAGCTCGATATTCACAGTACCGAGATTGAGCGGAGCACAAGCTGCACTGGCTGCACCACGTGCCTGGTTGATTGAGTCCGATACGTTCTTTGCGTAGGTTGCACCCAAGAAAATGCCTGGGACTGTAGTTTCTACTGGCTTGAACTTCATATGGACCTCAAGCAGGAATCCATCTTGTCCTCGGTTGATTCCCAATGCCTTGGTGAGTTCGTTGACATCATGGGGTGCTTCCAAGCCCAGTGCGAGCACAACCATGTTGGATCGTATCTTGAATGTTTCCTGGGAAAGAGTATCATATACTGTTACAATTGCTTCATCAACATCAGGAGCTTTCTCAACGGTTACCGGTTTTTCTCTTATCCAGCGTAGATAGCTGACGCCCTTCTGACGGTTCTCCCGCCACATCACCTCCATATTGTTGGCGAATGGACGGATGTGCTCCTTATACGCTGAGAACACCCTGATATCCGGGAACATCTCCTTCAGTTCGTGCTGCATGGTTATGACTGCGGAACAACACACCCTTGAACAGTATCTATTCCCTTCTCCTGGGCTCTGTCTTGAGCCAACACAGTGGATAAACACCGGATTCTTTGGTGGCTTCTTGAGTTCTCCATTTCTTAGCATGCGCTCAAGCTGGAGTGTTGTAATGACTCCAGGGACTTCCTCCCAACCATATTCTCCCTTCTTTGGATCATAGGTGTCTGTGCCAGTTGTGATAACCATTGAGCCTATCGTGTGAACTTCCTGCTTTCCAGTTTCTGTGTTCCGAATGGTTATCCCGTAGTTACCGTATGACCCCTCCCTCAATATTGGCTTCGAGTTGAGCAGAATCTTAATCCGTTTCTCTTTCTCAACGCGTGCCGTGAGGTCGTCCACGATTTCTTGGGCGCTTTCCATCTTGGGGAATAAATTGTAGAGGTCATTTAGCCTTCCGCCAAGTTTGGCTTCCTTCTCAACAAGGGTGACATCGAAACCCTTCCGAGCAATGTCAAGCGCGGCGCTCATTCCTGAAACCCCACCTCCAACTATCATTGCAACCCGAGTCACGTCGACTGACTTGACAGGCACAATCTCATTATTGATGGCCTTGGCGACGCCGGAACGAATCATGTCTTGCGCCTTCTCCTGGCGAACATCTGGAGGGTCATTCGCGTTGACCAGCGCAATCATCTCTCTCAGCCCTACGGGTCCTACAAGATAGTAACCCGATATGCCAGCAGCCTCTAGGGCGCGTCTGAAAGTATCTTCGTGCTGGAGCGGTGAGCATGAACCAACGACCACGCGATTCAGTTTGTGCTCTATGATGGCATCTGTGATGAACTCCTGACCGGGGTCGCTGCACATGAAGATGTAGTCAGTACTGTGAACAACATGCGGAAGGTGACTAGCCCACTGTGCTAAACCAGGCGAGTCTATTACATTGCCAATAATGCCTCCACAATGACAGATGAACACCCCAACTCTTGGCTCTTCTCCGACATCAAGAGGTGGAACTGCTTCAGGTACTGGTGGATGTGGGAGCGGTAGTATTGACTGTGCAGCCATGGCCGCACCTTTACCTTCATTGACTGTGTCTGTGCCGTCCTTGGGTCCGTGGATGCATCCAGCCATGTATATACCATCGCGGGTGGTTTCGAGAGCGCCGGAATTCGGGTTCTTCTCCTTCACCCAGCCCGTTTCCTCGAGCTCGATGCCCAAGACTTTCGCGAGTTCTTCGCTACCTTCAGCAGGCCTGAAGCTTGAGTTGAGAACGACCATGTTCACTTTAATCTCTTGAATCTCGCCGGTATCGGTGTCTTCCATTTTCACCATGAGGTCACGAGTATCAGGATCTTCATTAATCTCAGCAACCCTGCCTCGGATGAAGTCAATGTCTTGGTTATGCTGCGAGTCCCAGAGGAACTCTTCCAGCATTTCCCGCAAGTGCGCATGTCCATGTAGGTGTATATTATCTTGCAGTGCTCCTTAGGATAGTGCATTCGCGTAACCTGAGCCAGCTTCAGTCCAAAAGAACAGCAAACCCTGTTGCAATGATGACTGTACCCCTGAATATTCTCCCGAACGTCTCTTGACCCAACGCAGTTCACAAACATGATGGTTTCAGGTTCCCTTCCATCAGAGGGGCGAACCATGTGTGCATCAGTCGGTCCTGTTGGATGAGTTTGACGATCGTACTCTAGGGTTGTTACGACGTTCGGAAACACACCGTAACCGTATTCAGCATAGTCGGTTGGCTGGTATTCCTGAAAGCCTGCGGCGTTTATGATTGACCCAACGTTAAGGTCGTACTCCTTATCCTCGTCGTCGTACATGATACAGTCCTGCGGGCATACTGAAGCGCAGGTCCCACAACCAATACAAGCATCTCTATCAATAGCAGCTAGCAAAGGAATCTGCTGTGGGAAGTTCATGTATATTGCCTTGCGCAGCGACAGTCCCATGTCGTAATGGTTCGGGACCTCCACCGGACAAGCCGCGATGCAGAGGCCGCAGCCAGTGCATTTGTTTTCGTCGACGTAGCGGGCTTTCTTGTGAATCGTCACAGTGAAGTTTCCCGCCTTGCCCTTGACTTTCTTAACCTCTGAGAGAGAGTGTATTGTTATGTTCAGGTGTTTGCCCACGAATGAGGTGAGCGGTGTCATGACGCAGGCGCTACATTCGAGCGCAGGAAATATCTTGTATATTGCGACATAAGCCCCCCCGATACTCACTGTCCTCTCTATCAGATGGGCATGATGCCCTCCATCAGCAAGTGCAAGTGCGGCGCTGATTCCTGCCATTCCCGCACCGATTATAGCAACGTCAGTAGGCTTGGGTTTTGCCGATGACTTCTTGGATGCCTTGCTGACCATGTTCTGTATTCTCCAGACTGCGGCTACAACGACGGCGGGAACTAGCGGGGCGATATAATCTTTCTGTCGGAGGCCAATACCCATGAGGGGCAGCCACTGCCAAGGCACAACTAATCAGGTGATTCTTCCTCAGTTTTCAGCAGCGAATCGAGTCTTCTGGCCAGAAGCAGTGCATAGCTCAGTGGTAAGATTCCTAGAGATGCGATAGCTAGCGCTGGAACGGGGTCCACTAGCGGGAGGTATACATCCCTACTGACTTCAACAAAGAATTGAATCTCAACGTCATTCTCGACTCTATCTAGTGAAATAGTAGGCGTTAGCGTGTCGTTTACGGGAAATCTCAACCACCACTGCCCGTCGATTGTGGCATTCGCCAAGACCATCTGTTCCTCGTGAAGGCCGTCGGAGATACTGAGCAAGACCGGGATTCCGCCATGAGTGATTGAATGCACCCTCATGGTGTAACTCCCCGTGTCACTTGAATACGGGATTGTAAGGTTGAAAGAGGCTTCAGAATGGGATTCGTTCAAAAAGACCGAGTGCAGTTGGTCTGACACTATTGTTGTTTGTTTAATTAATCTATAGTCCTGTGCGTAGTATCCTCTCAGAAAAGGCGCAAACAGGGATGCGCAGAGCAGGATTAGAAAGACGACCACTAACGATCCTTGGCGTCGCGACCATCTCACTTGGGCTCGCATCTCATCACGCGATTGTCTTCTGCAATGCCTTTCAATGAGAATCAACCTATACCCTGCATAGACACTCAATCCAAAGGTTAGCAGAAGAACTCCAGTATTCGGTAAAATCAGAGAAACCGACCATGCAATCACTGGGGGTATTACGTGCCACTCTCTGATTTCTAACGAAACGGCAACGTCTTGGCCCTGCCAAGTGACATTTATCCACCATTCATTGACTGGTGGCCTATCAATGACGACTGGCACGCTACCTATCTCGGACACATTGCGCAGGTGCAAATAGGTTTCCGATGGACCGAGTGCCAAGATTGAAACATAGGTTTCATTTGTCCTCAGCTCGAAGAGCTCAACTCTCCTTACGTGTGAAGCAACATTGTGCTGAATGGTCGGACTTTCCTCGGAAAGTGTAGTGCTGTATCTGTGTGGGTCACACACCTCCATCGAATCACCAGAGTAAAAGGGCCATAATGGGATCGAAACAGTGCCCAATACGCCGAAGAGTAGCAGGACTGACATTATGACTACTCTGGGTCTGGAACAGTCAATTGACACCTAGTACTCCTCCTAAACAGAAAGCCAATGAATGTACTAGGGGAATCTTTGCGAAAAGGTTTTCCATGGTCTTCAATCCCCACCCATCGGGGGGATATTCCCTGTCAAGTGCTTTCTTCTATTGTTCTTGTCAAGTTCGAATATCTACGTTGGGAACAATTCAAATAATCAGTCCATATCCTCATTCTTATTACATACTCCACGGCGCAACCCGCGTCGTCATTTAGCATGGGGTGTTTCAACAGATGCGCTACGTAAAGCTTCCAAAGGAGAAGGTCTACGAGTTCCTTGAGCGACTCAAGGCCATGGGGACTCTCTATGGGCCTAAGAAAATTTCAGAGAAGTTCTATGACTTCAAAGAGATTGGCGATGTTAAAGAGGTGGAGTTCGAGTACAATCGGACGATAACGCCTCCGAGAAAATTCTTTTTTCCCGAACGAGAAACCGTCTTTACGTTTGACACGGCCAATGTTGAGATTCATGAAACGCTTCCAACTGGAGACCGCATCATCATCTTTGGCGTTCATGCCTGCGACATTGTGGGTTTACGCATCATGGACTCGCGTTTCATTGACGATCTACCAGACCCCTATTATCAAATTCGAAGAGAAAATGGTATAATCATTGGACTCTCTTGCCTTCCTGATGAGTATTGCTTCTGTAGCGTGCGCCGCACCGACTTCGTTGATGCAGGCTTCGATCTCTTCCTTCACCCCCTTCCTGACGGCTATCTAGTTCGCGTGGGAACCGTGACAGGACACAAGCTAATCGAGAACTCGCCGGAGTACTTCGAGGAGATTTCAAACGAAGACAAGGGTAACTTCGCCAAATTCGAGGCTAAACGGAGGTCCATGTTCACAGTTCAAGGGAACTGGGATGATATGAGATATCGTCTTGAGCTGCACCTCGATCATCCCATGTACATGCTAACTTGTTTATATCCGC
>DAOWNS010000146.1 GCA_030642465.1 Candidatus Thorarchaeota archaeon
AACTCCCATAGACTTGCAAATCTTCTCCGCTGCAGAGTTTGCCACGATGTAGTCCTTGTGACCTGGGAACGTGAATGTGTTGACGCTAACAGTGGTAGCGTTTCTGTAGTGACTCCTTGCAGAATGCGCAACCGCAACTCCCCCAATGTGATGCTCATCTCCACCGTAGATGGTCACGAGAAGGTCGCTGCCAATTGTAACGGCATTCAGGATGATGCCGTGTTTTCCGGCATTTCTTTCGATTATCATCGCACCTACCGTATGCGAAAGGTTGCCTGTAACGCTTTCGGTGGTCCTCAACGATCTATTTCGCAGTCCGTTTTAGGTGCATCTTCCAGGACAATGTGAGAGTCTTGGGATGTGCTGCTCGGTATTCATCCAAGTCGCGGAGCGCTGTCGAATGTGGTGCACTCTTGACAATATCCGGGTTGCTGTATGCCTCGTTGGATATCTGCTTGAATGCCCCTATCAAAAGGTCAAGATCTTCCTTTGATTCGGATTCCGTGGGTTCTATCATAAGTGCCTCTGGAACAATCAATGGGAAGTACATAGTGGGAGAATGAACTCCAAGATCAAGAAGCCGCTTTGCCACATGCATTGCGGTCACTCCGGTTTCTTCTGCAAGATTCTTGGCTGATATGACACACTCGTGCATGCGTGGCGTATTGGGAGAATAAGGCAGACTGAATCCTTGAATCTGACTGATATGATGTGCAATATAGTTCGCATTGAGCACCGCAATTTCGGAAGTTCTGCGAAGGCCCTCCCTACCTAAGGCACAGATGTATGTATAGGCCCTCACAAGAACGCCGAAGTTGCCGTAGAAGCCATGGACTTTTCCGATAGATTGAGGTAGGTTGTAGTTCAGATCGAATCTCCCGTCTTTTGCCTTGACAATACGGGGTACGGGGAGCAGCTCGGTCAACTTCTCCTTCACACCCACAGCTCCAGATCCTGGACCACCCCCACCATGAGGGGTTGAGAAGGTCTTGTGTAGATTCATGTGCACAACGTCAAAGCCCATGTCTCCGGGTCGACTTATCCCCATTATTGCGTTAAGGTTAGCACCATCGTAGTATAGAAGGCCTCCAGAGTCATGGACTATGCCCGCAATTTCGCCAATGTCTTTCTCGAATACTCCAATGGTGTTCGGATTGGTGAGCATAAGACCTGCGGTCTGCGGACCTGAAGCTGCCTTGAGCGCATCGAGGTCAACAAGACCTTCGCTACTGGATGGGAGAACGACTATCTTGAAGCCAGCCATCGCAGCTGAGGCAGGATTAGTTCCGTGAGCCGCGTCCGGAATAAGCATCTCCTTGCGCTGGTCGCCTTCATTCATAACATGCTTGTGATAGGCCCGGATAACCATAACACCTGTAAATTCGCCTGCGGCACCCGCGGGTGGTTGAAGAGTCACTGCGTCCATTCCTGAGAGCTCGGCCAACCACTGCTCGAGCTCCCACATCAATTCCAAGGCACCTTGACATGTAGAAACATCTTGGTATGGATGAAGCCATGCCAGACCAGGATTCAGGGCAGCCTGTTCATTGATGAGGGGGTTATACTTCATTGTGCAGCTGCCAAGCGGATAGATGCCTGAAGACACGGAGAAGTTCATTTGGGACAACCGGGTGAAGTGACGAACTACTTGAAGCTCTGATATCTCTGGTAGATTAGGACTATGTTTCCTACGCATCGCTGCGGGGATTATTGCATCCAGTGATCCTACCAAGCTCTTCACTTCATCCTCTACGGCAGGAAGTCGGTGGGCTATCTTGCCTGACACGGACATCTCGAAGAGGAGAGGCTCGTTCCAATCGGCCTGACGGTATTTGGAATCTTGAGGGTTGCGTTGGCGGGTCATCTTGTGCCACCCCCATTAGTCACGACATTACGAACTACTTCCACAAGCTCATCAATGGTAGTCTTGCTGTGGAGTTCAGTTACGCATAACAGCATTGATTCCCCAAATTCAGGGTATTCCTCAGTTAGAATCTTGCCACCGTGCAAATCACGTTTCAGTAGAGATTCATGAACCATGCGGGCGGAAACGCCACCCTCAAACCTTACGACAAACTCCTTCCAGAATGAGGCCCCAAAAGCGGGCGCTGTTACGCCAGAAATCTTGTTGAGTTGTTTTGCAGCGTAATGCGACCTGTAGGCGATTATTTCACCCAAATGCCGGAATCCCTCAGGACCAAGTGTAGATGTGTAGACAGCAGCTGTTACTGCGACCAGTGCTTGATTTGAGCAAATATTGCTAGTAGCTTTCTCCCTTCGAATATGCTGTTCGCGAGGAACGAGAGTCAGAACAAATCCACGTTCGTACGGTTCGTTGGAAGTTCTTGTCATCCCCACGAGACGGCCTGGAAGTTGACGGATGAGCTTCATGCTATCCCTGCAGCCGAACACTCCAAGATATGGGCCCCCATAGGATACTGCTGAACCCAGGTACTGCCCTTCACCAACGACTATGTCCGATCCGTAATCTCCCGGGGGCTGTAGAATACCCAGAGAGAGCACATCTACCCCTGCAACTAATAGCGAGCCAGCATCGTGCACGACACGGCTCATCTCATCAACTTGGGATTCAATGAAACCGAGGTAGCTGGGATTCTCAACATAAACTCCTGCAACTTGGTTGTCTAGTTTCGACCTCAAGTCTGCAAGGTCAAGAAGCATACTCTTCTGGTCATGTCCGACCTGCTCAATCGTGATGCCCGCAGGTTCCGCAAACGTATTAATTACCTGCAAATGAACTGGATTGATCGTGTCAGGCACAAGGAACCTACTTCGCTTCTTGTTCACCCTTGCGGCCATCAAGACCGCTTCCGCCAGTCCGGTGGCCATGTCATACATGCTACTGTTTACGACCGCAATCCCAAGTAGCTCGGCCATCATGCTCTGATACTCGAACAGCGTCTGCAGCATTCCCTGACTGATTTCAGGTTGATAGCTTGTATAGGAAGTGAGGAATTCAGACCGTGTGGCAAGTGCAGGTACTACTGAAGGGATGTAGTGTATTCCAGCGCCTGCACCCAAAAAGACACGTCCTGTATCAGCTGATTTGTTCTTCGACGCCAGTTCTTGTACTCGTCGTGCTACCTCGAGCTCAGTTTTTGAGGTAGGAATATCGAGATCCCGTTTCAGTCGATAATCCTCGGGAATATTGCCAAAAAGGTCCTCCAGACTCTTCTTGCCCATTGAGTTTAGCATCTCGCTTTCGATTTCTTTTGTGACTGGGAGATAGGGATGCTTGAATTCCATTCGTAGCCCCACCGAACAGGGTTATCAGTGATTGATGGCGCAACCTGAGCGATAAATAGCCTTTCTGTATACTCCATAAAATTGGTCTGGAACCTAAGAATCATTTTTATGCTGACATCAATTGACGATGCCCAAATCAATGGTGAAACCGAAATGAAGCGTTGGCTGATGGAAATCTTAGCTTGCCCCGCCCCGGATTGCAAGAACGAACTCCACCTTGAAGTTTACAAGTCACACATGGTGGAATCTGATGGGGAAGATGTTGAAGAGATTGACGAAGCCTTGATTACGTGTCCAAAGTGTGACCGTTGGTATCCTGTCATTGATGGGATTGCTTGTATGCTTCCTGACGACCTAAGAATTACTGGAAAACAGCGAATAGAAGAAGAGGCATTCCTTGAACGTTGGAAAGACAAGGTCGCGCCCAACATCCTCAACGAGGGAATTCCATTCGGCATCAAACCATAATCCTGAAGTAGTCACCTGACAGGTGAGCTATCATTAGCCCCGTAGTGTAGTGGTCAAGCATAGGAGGTTTTGGTCCTTCTGACCCAGGTTCGAGTCCTGGCGGGGCTACCATTACTTCGATTCGATTTTCAAATCATCTGGAGGATCAGTGATTTGTACCTTGAAGAGTCGTTTGACGTGTGAGAGAACAAGCCTTTCGCCGTTGACAAGCACGTATATCGCGACATGATCACGCAGCCCCGAAGTGCGAATCTTCTTCTCCAGGACAGCCTGCACTTGAAAGACTCCTGCAGGATTATCCATTGCCACGGTAATGCGAAGGGGCTTCTTCTTACCTTTTTCAACAATGACATTATTGATGGCAAGTGCACTCACTGAATGGATGTCAACCTTGCCTTTGTGATAGGGCACAATGGTTCGCCCTTTCGTTAGGTCGCTGCCATCACCTAGTTTTGTAATTCCGGCCTCAAGAGTCAGACATTGAGTATCATCATCGTGGGAGTAGATGCCGTGCATTATGAAGGACATTATGTCAGTCGCCAATGACACATCCGAGTACATGGTTTCTAGCTTTGGTTCAAGGATTGGAACCGCCAGTTGTAGTGAGGCTTGGTAGTGTTCTTCTCGGTGCACCGTCATTCCAATGTCATGCAGGTATGTCGATGCTAGCACGATTAGGCGAGCATCATCAGTGTCACCTATGCCCTCAGCCACAACATTGGGTCTGAAGGTGTCGTCAAGAATATTGAATATCTTGATAGCGTTCCAAGTTGCCACCTCTGCATGAACAGGCCCGTGGTCTGTATAACCCAGTCGAGAAACGGCCATTCTGTTCGCGGTTCGGAGATAGGATTGGACCTTTGGCGAATTCTTGAGATACTGATACATCTCTAGAGCCTTTGAGTTGGGCTCGAGTAAATCACTGACGGTGACTTCATCTCTGTTGAAAACTTGATGCTCGTTCATGACTAGGCCCCAGGGGGACATTCTCGTGTGACGCTTCATTTGATAAAACTTGCGAAGTGGAGGGGAGCGGCTAGATGTCTCCAGCCTCTTCCTGAATCGAGAGCAGAGTACGGTCTGTGGCGCTGGTGCTCTTCTTGATTACCTTCAGATAATCCTGTCGCGCCTTCTCGAAAGCAGCACGACTAATCCTCTGCTTCTTCTTCCTGAGAAGGAGCTGACGGAGACCTGCCTTTGCACCCTCGATACGTTCTTCGTGAAGCTCGAGCTGAGCTACAATGTCTCTGTATCTCGTGCCTTCGCTGACGAGCTTATCCTTAAGCGAGGGGAGCTTTGAGTCAATCTTTTCCATCTGTGACTTGATGTCCTT
>DAOWNS010000052.1 GCA_030642465.1 Candidatus Thorarchaeota archaeon
GATTCTCAAGCTGACGAGCTTATCAGAGCTCCCGCTCCATTCCTCTCTCACCTTTCATTTGCGGCTGAGAATAGTGGGGTGTCGTCGAGGAATGCGATTGAAACAGCCCAATCAGCCCTTGAAGCTTGGAGCGGAGATGCTTACGCCGCTAAAATCAAATCCTGCACTCCTCGAAACCTAGCTGAACTTCTCGCTCAGATACACTCTTGCGGCTGCTTCTCGTTGCTTGCAGGCCGCAGAGGGCATCCATCTCGGAGGGCGTTAGGCGCAGTCTATACACCTCTTGGGCTGTCTGATTACATTTGCGAGATGACTATTGGCGCAGAGTTGGATCAAAGACTCACAGGAATTCAGAAAGGCGATTTGGAGAAGTTTGAGCAAGTCCTCTCATTGAAAATACTTGACCCCGCCTGTGGGCCTGGGGCGTTTCTCATTTCAGCAATTAATACGTTCAGAAGGAGAAGCTCAAAGATTGAGGCGGCTGCTAGGAAGGTTGGTCTACCCTATTTTGATTTGCCAGGAGTACTGCGCGAGAATCTATTCGGAGTAGATATTGACAAAGCCGCGCTTGAGATTGCAGATATTTCCATTGCACTAATTCTAGGACAAGACCCTACATCAGCGAGTTCCTCCCTTGGAGTACGACTGAAGCAGGGCAACGCATTGGTGATGATGAATGGGTGGGATGGGTCTGCAAACCACACGAGCTTCTTTGAGGACCCTGCCTCCAGGTGTCCCTTTGAATGGCACTCAGAGTTTCCCGACGTACTCACGCAGGGCGCCAAGGGCTTTGACTTCATTGTGATGAATCCCCCTTACGACAGGCTCAAGCCAAACCTTGCAGAGTTTTTGAGAGAGCGGCTTCAGTCGGGTGACCGGAGCATTCACTTGCAGGAATTCCAGGATTACAAAGCTAGCCTTCGAGAGGACATAGCCTATTTCAGGAACTCGGGAGAGTACGCTCTGGGCAATCGGTACACGATCAATGCTTATCGTCTATTCATTGAGCAGGCCTTGCGGCTAGCACGTCCTGGGGGCCGCCTCGGGTTCGTCGTTCCTTCCACACTCCTTGGAGATATTTCCGCAGGACTGCTCAGGCGGCACCTGTTGAACAGGCACTGCTTAGTACGCCTAGATGAGTACACCGAGAGTGCAAGACTGTTCTCAGGTGTTACTCAATCCGTCTGTGTGATGACTGTTGAAACATGCAGTACGACTGAGAGTCTGAATGCAAGCTTCGGATTGAGTGATGTTCATGATGCCCAGACAAAGACTCGAATGAAACTCAGAGTTGACGATATCAAACAGGTCATGGGCGAATCTATGGTGATACCAAGAGTGAATCAAGCAGGATGGCGAATTCTGAAAACACTTCACGAGAATCCAACCCTCGGTTCACTCCCTTGGCTTCAGAATCGGAGGGGTGAGTTTGACCTCACGTTGAGCAAGGACCACATGAGACCCGGCAAGAAGGGTAGCCGCCTTGTTAGAGGAGCAGACATCTCACGATACACGCTGCGACCAATCAAACGCAAGTCTGAGAGTGTTGGATTGTCGCCTTTTGTTGAATCACTAGGTTCCTCCGTGAGAAGTCCCCACATCTACAGTTCGCGGATAGCCTGCCAACAGGTTTCAAACCGTGCACAACGCTGGCGTCTTAAATTCGCTATGGTCCCACCTAAGACCGTACTCGCAAACTCATGCAATTATGTTGTAGTAGACCCCTCGGAAGATGAGTGGCTACTCTCCTATCTGCTTGGCATCCTTAATTCGGATCTCCTCAATTGGAGGTTCAATCTGAGCAACGCGAACAACCATGTTTCCAATCGTGAGTTAGCATCTCTGCCTATCATAAGTCCTCAGTTTCAGAATCAGCGCAGGAGTGATCTTATTGGTGAGGTGGTTAAGGATGTGCAGGATGCGCTTTCGAAAGGAAACACTCCAAGTTCCAGCATTGAGGCTCGGGTGTTCCTCTTGTACGGCTTGGGACCGAATGAAGCGAAGTTTGTTATGACCTCAAGGGGTGCGAATCAAAATGAAATTCGTGAAACAATGACTGTAATGAGCGCGCTATCTTAGTCATGCGGCGCTCTAAGTCTATATTATCAAGGTTTTCAAAGGTGAAGGTTCTAGCGCAATTAGTTGAGCTGGATGTTGTCATCAACTGTAGAGCTTGCATCCGCCTTGAAAGGATCTGGACTCCTGTACAACCATGTCTGTTCCTCTCTGAGTGACCTTGACATGGAGATGGTTCGCTCAGTCCCTCCTGGGGGGAACTGGAAGGACATTCCCCTTGCAACCGTGAAGAAATCCTCACGCCTTACTCAAATCAGGGCATCTGGAGGACGGACTACATACTATGGGCGTCTTCGAAGCGACCATCCAAGCTATACAATCAACACATACTATAATCGTCCAGGAAATGGCACCTTCATTCACCCTGACCAAGACCGCCTGATAAGCCATCGAGAGGCGGCACGACTTCAATCGTTTCCGGACGAGTACAGATTCTTCGGCAGTGCGGCTTCAATACGGAAGCAGATTGGCAATGCTGTGCCGCCATTAATGGCCAGAGCAGTTGGAGAAACGATTAGGGCGGGTCTAGTTGTTGATTTATTCGCAGGAGCAGGGGGCCTATCAGAAGGGCTTTCGCAGGCTGGGCACCGCGTGGTCTTAGCATCAGATATTAACGCTAACATGTGCGAAACTCTGAAACACAATCATTCAGATGCTACTGTTGTCCAAACTGACGTCACTAGCGAAGCTCAGTTGGACTCTTTGAAGCAGTCGATTGAGGCTACGCTGGGAGGGCGAACACTTCGAATTGTAGCAGGGGGCCCTCCTTGCCAAGGCTTCTCAACAGCGGGAAAACGCGACCCCACCGACACGAGAAATAGCTTGATCATTCCCATGCTAGAGATTGTTAGTGAGTTCATGCCAGATTACGCAATAGTAGAGAATGTTCCTGGAATGCGGCACTTGCAGAAGGGTAAGGTACTACACAAGGCAATCGAATCTTTGGAATCATTTGGATACAGTTGTCAGTGTTTTCAGTTGAACGCAGAACAATACGGTGTTCCTCAGAGACGTAGGCGCGTGGTTGTCCTCGCCAACAGAACGGGCAAGAATCTGATGCTTCCACGTCCTTCGTTTTCTCCCGTCACAAGAGGTCGTCGGCGAGAGGATGTAGGATTAACATCAGCCACTCACCCGCCTCCAATTAACGTATCAGAGGCGATCTCGGACTTACCAATGAGACCTTCAGGAGGAGGGTCCGCGGAGCGTGATTACGAGAACTGCTGGCTTGGTTCAGATTACCAACGACTCTCAAGGGGCTTGCTGAAGATGGATGAATTCCTCAGAAAGCGCGGCAGGCTACACTGATTTGTGGATAGATATCCCTGATGAGTTAATAACTCGGTGACGTAATTCCCTCAGGTTGTTGAGAGCGGAGTAGAAATCGAATGATTGAAGCTGCGGCGTTGTATGACCTTCGTGGTACGAAAGTGCTAGCTTCCATTTCTTTTTCCCAGAATGCCCCAAGTGAGGGAATTCTTCAGACTGTGATTCAGAAATTCTTTGAGTTGGCTGAGGCAGAAACCCTTGACAGGCGTATACAGCTTGAAGTTGATGACTGGAGTGTCTGCCTTGTTCAAGTTGATGAGGTGACCTTGATTGGAGGGTTTGCCAGTTCATCTGAACTCACGGTTGATGATATCGCTGCCATGCAAGAGATGGATAAAGCATACAAGAAGCTAGCGTCGGAAACATCGAGAAGAAATGCACGACAATCGTTCGATGACATGGTTTCTGATTGCTTGAAGAAGCGTTTGTCTATCTGCTTCTTCTCAGCTTCTTCGCCTGCTCCTGAAGACAAGTCGGGGTCAGCCGTGGGGATGCTCGTAAAACGTCTGAGTGCAAAGTTTGCTCCTTATGCAAAACCTGTTTCCATTGGGCCGTATAACGTCATCGTGATGCGGCACACAACTGCAGAAGTTCCCAATGCGAAGTGGCCTGGATATTTGAAACAGGTGAATGCCTTTGTATTCGTGGTTGCTCCACCATTGCCATCAGCCCATGATCTTGGAGAGGTCATCAAAAGGATTAGGGACAACTCTGAGGCTAAAATCCTAGTTGTTCCGGGTTCCGATGAAGAGCTTGAATTCGCCCGCAGATTAGAGCTCCTTCTAGACATCGACCTTTGCGATTCAGTTTCCAGTAACCCTTCAGACCTGCTGCTTTCCGTTTTGGCGATGTCTGGATTCACCGACATGCATCCAGAACTGGCTCGAGAGAAATGGGTAGTTGATCATTTGGGTGCTGAAGAAAGCCCTCCAGTATCCATCGAAGAAGGTCCTGATATCGGACACCAAGCATTCTTTGTCGTAGACCAGATGACAGGAACTCCACACTTTTCTTATTTCTACGAATCGGATTCTGAGTATCTAAGGCGAGCTCCCAATGTCGTTGCAGCAATCTCTCAGTTCGATTTGGATGCCAGCGGCCGCACCGAAACATCCCTGTTTCAAGCCGGCGAGCTAAAATACGCGATACTGGAACGCGAGGGCCTCATCTTCACCCTTGTTACCGGGGATAGAGAAGATCCGGAATTGATTAGGTCTCGTTTCTCAATCCTGCCAAGCATCTACTTCGATGAAATGCCTAAGGAAACTGAGGACCCAAATGACTTGTATTCTTACGGTCCTTTCATGATCAAGCTTCTTGCAACTCTTCCCTCTGAGAATTGGCCTGACAGAACATGTCCAACTCGAATACAGGAGCCTGATTGGCTTTGGTTTCAGTCTGATTTAATGAGCAAGTTCCTGCAAACAGTTTGGACGAGTATCGATGGACATACACCGCTGTCGCAATTATTGATCGGAAAAGGGCCGGGAATGGTTCTTGGTGCCCTTCACTACCTGAAGAGAATGGGCGCAATCGACACGAAGTTGCTGATTATCCCAAGTGATATTCCAGATGTCATCCAGAAGCCAAATGCGCAAGTGCTAAGCTTGTATTCACACTCGGAGATGATTCTTGGATTTGTTGACGGCAAGTCTAGCATTGAGAGTATCGCATCAAAGGTAGGCATCGATGAAACCATCCTGATTACGGTCTTCTCCGAGCTGTACCGCAGGGGTTATATCGAGCTAAAGTTTGCGAACACTACCCCCCCGTAATCTTCATTTACAGTTAGTATTTCTTAAAGACCAACAAATGCTGTAGACCCGTGCTGAATGAATGAGGCCGATGATAAATGATTCACAATGTCCTTTTGATTGAAAAAGATACAGGCTCCATTGTGGTTTCAACACGTTTCTGGAAGATAGACTTCCTTGAGAGCGATGTCGTTGAGTTCCTGCACGGATTCAAAGACTTGTTCGCTACCGAGGGTCTTTCGGAAGACACGCCTGTTTTTGTTGGTGAACACAAGGTCTTCCACCACTTGGTCGGTGAGGACCTAATTCTCATGCTTGTTACAGACGGCAGAGATGAAGACCGCGTGATTAAGCATAAGGCACGAGAGGGTGCATCACGAATAGAAACGGCTCTTCGCGGTCAGAGCATAGGGTATGTTAAGGACAATTTACAGGACATTCTTGGCGAACTCATATTCACACGCTTTAAGATTTCATTCGTGGGTTCCGGTGGTGTGGGTAAGAGCACGCTGCTGAGGCTTTTGTTTGGGCGGGAGCCCGCACCAGGGGGATATACACCCACAATCAACGTTGCCGTTGATTCATCCGAAACCATTCAGTTCGGAACTTTTCTCGTCACGATCTGGGATTTCGCTGGACAGGCCGTTTTTCAGGACTTATGGGCATTCTACTTCCAGGGTACCGATGTCATCTTCCTCATTACTGATTCTAGTTTCAGGAATGTGATGCAGACCAAGTCGCTTCTTCGTAACATCAAGAAGGAGGCACCTGCGGTTCCGTTGTTTATCATCGCGAATAAGCAGGATCTTCCTGAATCAATGCAGAGTGATAAGATTAAACGATTACTTGGTGCACCGACTTTCCAAATGGTCGCAACTGATAAAACCCGGCGGGAGGAATTCATTCGTCTGATGCTAACAGTGGCCGCAAAAACCGTGGGCGTTCAGTTACCTGACTTACCGGTGAGTGAAATGATCACTGTGCGGCGACGGACTGATGAAGTTGATGCCGCTCAGACAAGCATTGATTCCACCGAGGGTGGCTATGAAACGGTTCCCTATTCAGAGGAAGAGGCGAGTTCAATCACCTCTACTGCAGTCACAACACCAGTGGGTGATACAGAAACTGCATCAGTAACAGAACCAGTAATCGATGCAGAGGTGGTTTCCGAGGTTTCTGACCCGGCTCGTATTCTTCACATGCTCATTATTGTGCAAAAGGAGGGCATGTTTGAACCCTCATATCATCTGGACTACTCTACGGAATCAATTGACGTCAATGCAGTTACTTCCTTAATCTCTGCGCTGGATTCTTTCAGCGGAATCGACGGGGACTCTGGAGGCGCTTCAAGCAAAACTGAAGCCCTTGAGAACATTGAACATGAAGACAATGTAGTCATGGTCGATAAGTCGGAGCATTTTGTTCTGGCACTGGTTGTCACCAATGACAGTCAAGAGGATGAGCATAGGAAGACAATGGGTTCTTTGCTGGCTGACATTGAAACGTTGTACTCTGATGTTTGGGCTAATTGGGATGGAAACACAACCGTCTTTGAGCCTTCTGTATTTACAATTCTTTCAAAGGTCCCATTGAGGCCTGTCAGTCTGGATTACATCGCTAGGTCACGAGAAGCCGGTAGACCACTACCTTTCGAGAATCGCGATGTAGGAGCAGTCGTAGTAGCTGTTAAATCGGCCATAGAAGGGAGCGCGACTGTGGGCGCACTGGTCCGCAGTTTGGATATCCCCCGGGAACAAATTCTCGGATGTCTTCAGATTCTCGAGCGGTATGGCTGGATTGATTTCAAGGTTGAGATCAAGGATGATAGTCATCTGAGGAAGATAGGAGAAGTAGACGCGGAAACCCAGAAGGCATACGGAGAAGTCGTCGTCAAATTCGTTAACCTTTGTGATGGCAAAAGCCCTCTTCAGGACGTTGTTAAGTCATTGAAGGTCAGTCTTCCTGCAATGAAGTTCGTTGCACAGAAACTAGTGTTGGATGCAGTCCTTGAGGTCGTTGCGTAGAAGCTTGAAATGGTTTTCATGTCTACGTTGAGAGTATTATCTTCTGTTTGTAATCGGGCATCATAATCCCTCTCGGAACCTTCTTCGACGGGGTATGAACCATGACCTTCTTGCCGCTACAAGACTTGACCCATTGCTGCAGATTGGATGCAGACGAGTGTGCACTTATTCGCGCGTATTCAACGCTGCATTTGTGGGGTTCGAAGCCATTTAGAAGGTTCCACCCAGGAGTCCTAGGTGCCAAGTAGCCACATAGTATGATTGCGGCTTCAGGATTCCTTCTATGTTCCTTGAAGTGATACCTCGCTAATCCACCACTCATCATTCCGCCGCCTGCAACAAGGACATCATCTTTCTCCAACGCTACTTTGTTTTTCTTCATTCCCTGCCAGTGACCCTTGACGCCCACCAGCTTGGTTATTCTTTCAGCGAGCCCTGCAACAATGACGTTCTTGGTCTTGGTTACCCCTAATGATTCCAAGATCATGAGCATCTCTTGGGAACGCCCCACTGCGAAGGTTGGAATGATGACCGGGCCATGGCTATCGATTATCTCGGCAACTTGCGCTGTTACTTTTTCTCTGTTGAAATCTTCCCTGCCCCAATACGTGCCGTCGAAGATGGTGACGTCACTATCGGTTGGAAGATTAGCTCCAGGAAAGAGAACTGACTGGTCTGTGTTGAAGTCGCCAGTATATAGAATCTTGACACCCTCGATATCAACGAGGAAGCTCACACTTCCAGGTATATGGTTTGCATCTATGGGCGTGACAACAATTCCGGGGCCCACCTCACTGCTCTTTCCGACTTCTAAACGTACGTGATTCTCAGACACCTTGTCTATGTTTCTTTGTCGGAATTTGGAGATACTGTCCCATCGGTCCTTTCTTCTTGGGAGCTGCGGCGTACCTACCTTGAGCGCATCTTCAAGAAGTGATAGAGCGATTGCTCCGGTCACATCGGTGGAACACCACTTTCCATCGTAATTGTCATAGAGAACTGGCAGCCCTCCAACGTGGTCCAGATGAGCATGACTGATCAAGACAGTATCAATCATCTCCAGTTCCGGTACCCACTCAGGTATACGCTGGTTTGCTACAGATAATCCATAATCCAGCAAGATACCTCCAGTGTCTGTCTTTAGCAAAATGCCACTTCGACCAATACGCGGCCCTCCGAGGAAGATTATCTCCACAGTCTTGGTTTTGGTCGAGTATGCGACTGATGGCAGAAGATTCACGCGAAGCTTCTGTGGAATCATCTCAAAGACAACTGGGTCCACCGCTTCCGCAGGTGGTGGAGTGCTTAGTTTCTGCAGTTTGACTGGAAACACAGATTTTCTATCGCTTCCGAATCTTGCCTTCTTGAACACTGACTTCACAGCGCTGCAGGCTTCTGCGATGCTTGCGTCTTCCTTGACACTGTCCTGAGCAAGCTTATACATCCGATTCTGGTATAGCCGCAGCAATTTTGCTGACATTAAATCTGGAAGCCAATCCTTGGTTGCATTTCGTACATCCAGGTATGATCTTCCTTCCATTGCTTCCTCTAGGTATTGAGGATGTCTTCGTATAGAGTCAACAAATCGGAAATCTGGTTCAGCAACCACGCTCTGAATATCTTCTCCGAAAGCAGCACATACTTCAACTAGCAGAATGTGATTGCATGTTGACGCGCCCAAGTACTGTATCCAATGCCTGAATTCATCAAGAAGATCGCGGCCCCTCAAGTTCTTACTGAGTCCATAGAAGATAATGGCTTTTCTCAACCATCTCTCGATGGAAGCATGGTCTCGAATCCTAGATAGGGAGTATCTGTAGAAGTATCTGAAGTCTTCTTCATTGTACGTTCCCAAGATGAAGCCGTACAGACACAAAGTGGCGCTTTCCAAATAGTTTGCGACTGAGATTTCAGGCGAAGCATCCCTGAATACATCCCTCAACCTGTCTGCGATAGTCTGCGCAGTTGATGTTGTTTGATTTTGCTCGCCCGATGCCTTGAGAATGGCGAATGCCAGTAATTCTCTTGGTTCACCGAATGGGCCTTCTCCTTTGCGTATCGACTTGCCCTTGAGAGCAGTTTCCGCGTCCGCGGCTGCCTGTTTGAACTGGCTCCTTATGATTGGAACATCAGTCTTCGGAATTTTCTGCTTGTCAACTCCCATGAGCATCACTTTGACTACGCGTGGTTCTGCAAGAGCGGTGCACTATTATATCTCTTAATTCTCAGTGCGAGAAGGTTGTTGCACTTAAATCAACCTGACGTTCAGGAGCACTTGCTCCATTTTGCCGGTTAAGATTGGGTTAAAATCTAACAAATGGCTTCGCAGTGGTGGTGTTCATTCTTGGAAGGCGAATTAGTCGACCTGCAGAAACGGATTCTGGAGCTAAAGAAGAAACGAA
>DAOWNS010000001.1 GCA_030642465.1 Candidatus Thorarchaeota archaeon
GAGCTTCTTTACAGAGAACAAGGTCGTCATTACTCGATGGTTTTAGTGCGTGACTCTGGGTGATTTGCATGGATCTCACAACCTTTGGTGCAGTAGTGAAGTTTGCATTGGACATTGAGGCCCAAGTGAGTAGCTTCTATGAATCCGCCATTGGTATAGCAAAGGACCCAGATTTTGGGAAACTGCTTGAAAGCCTGTTTCATCGCGGCCAGAAGCGAATCAAGACGCTGCTACGCGTACGCAGAGAAAACGTCACTGAGATGATTCTTGAGCCCATTGCAGGGTTGAACTCCGATGTCCATAAGCCAGTGACGGCTATTCCAGAGGGCGCTGACGATGGGGCTGTTCGCGAAACTGCTGCTGCGCTGGAAACAAAGCTTCACGAGTTCTACATGCATGCTGCGGCTAAGATTGAGTTCTTGAGCGAGGCTGCTTACGCCCTCGAACTACTGGCTGATGCGAATAATGAAGCCGCTCAGAGTCTGCGGGCAGCAATCTGATGATGGATTCAGAGCATTAGACCTATAACGTCATTGACTGAAGAACCAGCTGTGGGCACCCCAATGACCTTGCCAAACTACGACACAATCGTGGTCCTAGATTTTGGTAGCCAATACACGCAACTAATCGCAAGGCGTATGCGAGAACTGGGTGTATACACTGAGATACTTCCACATTCAATCCCGCTCTCAGAACTCCAGCTTCGGAAGCCTAAGGGCGTGGTTCTCTCAGGTGGACCCATGAGCGTCTATGAGTCAGATTCCCTCAATCTTCCAGCAGATTTCTTGGAATGGCAGGAAAGCAGATCCATCCCCACTCTTGGAATTTGCTATGGAATGCAGCTGCTTGCTCACGTGCTCGGGGGTAAGGTACTAGCAGTCACTAATCGCGAATATGGGTTGCAGACAATATCAGTCCTTGAAGGAAGCCAGTTACTCGAGGCGGTGCGAAAGAAATCGCAAGTCTGGATGAGTCATGGTGATCAGGTGCAGGCGCTTCCACCGGGCTCTCGTGTCATTGCCAAGACCAGTACTTGTCCAGTTGCAGCACTCGAGAGTAAGGGCCGAGGTATCTGTGGTGTTCAGTTTCATCCCGAGGTTCATCATACAGAGGGCGGCACTGACATAATTCGTGCCTTTCTCTTTGACATATGTGGGTGTAGTCCTACTTGGCAGGTATCCAACTTCATTGACCAGACAGTTGCCGAATTGAAGAGCACGTTGGGCAGCGAGCGCGTGCTAATGGGGGTCAGCGGAGGAGTTGACTCAACCGTAGCCGCTCTACTTCTCCAGAATGCCATAGGGGGACAGCTTCACTGCGTCTTTGTGGATAACGGGCTCTTGCGTACTGGAGAGGTCGAAGAGGTTCGTGCGAATCTCGCTCCGCTATTCACAAACTTTCATTTCGTTGATGCCACCGAAATCTTCCTGCAACGCCTGCAAGACATCGTAGATCCAGAGGAAAAGCGTAGAATCATTGCAACCGCCTTTATCGAGGTCTTCCAGCAGAAGGCATCCGAACTCTCCAGAAGCGTGGGGGATTTCACCTACTTGGGACAGGGAACAATCGCACCTGACCGTATTGAGAGTGGAGTCACCAGCTCCGCTTCAAGCCACATCAAGAGCCATCACAACGTAGCGCTTCCTGAAACGCTTCACCTGAAGGTAATTGAGCCCCTCCAATTGCTCTACAAGGATGAGGTGCGTCGAGTCGGTGAAGAACTAGGACTTCCAAGTAGTTTTGTAAATAGGCAGCCTTTTCCTGGTCCTGCCATGGCTGTGCGTATCGTAGCTCCAGTGACGACAGACAGGCTCCGCATTGTTCGAGAGGCTGATGTTATTCTCACAGATGAGTTGAAGCGCGCTGGTGTATTTGGGGACTTCTGGCAGGCATTTGCAGTGTTCCTTCCCGTGCAATCAGTAGGAGTCATGGGTGACTCACGGACTTTCGAATATGCTGTTGCATTGCGTATCGTAGAGAGTGAAGATGCCATGACTGCTCGCATAGCTCATTTAGACTGGGACCTACTGGAGCGAACTGCTACCCGCATAATCAATGAAGTCCACGGAGTCAACCGCGTTCTCTATGACCTGTCGAACAAACCTCCGGCCACAATAGAGTTCCTCTGAACCTGCAGTTCAGTCGCTGGGCAGTATTGTATGCGGTCGAAGTTCCTGTGTTCCCGTTGCAGATATGCGTCCGAAGCGGGCACGTGTCCACATCTCGGGGATATTTCTGGCACCAATATAGCCACATGTGGCCTTCAAGGCACCTGAGAACTCCTCAATAATCTCTGATGTAGGTCCGCGAACTGGAACTAGGCCTTCCACACCTTCAGCGACATTCTTTGCAGGCTTTGAGTAACGATCCATTGCAAAGCGCTTCATTCGAGCCTTGTGACTGCCCATGCCCCAGTGACGTTTGAATGGTTGACCATTGTGGGTTTCAATTGGCCTTGGACTTTCCTCAGCCGCGGCAAGAATACTGCCCAACATGACAGTCCAAGCACCAGCCGCTAGCGCTATTGACGCATCGCCAGGATTACGTATTCCACCATCGGCAATGATTGGTATGTCGGCTCCCATTTCCCGTGTTGCATCTGCTGCAGATGCCACTGCATACAATGTCGGAGCGCTAACACGAGTCTGAACGGATGTACTGCACGTGGATCCACTCCCAATTCCACAGCGGAGACCTGCCACACCATCGAGCTTGCTCAGAACATCCTCGGCCGCTCCAACGGTCCCGATATTTCCCACCACAAGATCTACCGGGCATACATCGAGAATGCGACGGGTTCCGCTGAAACAGCTCTTTGTATGAAAGTGCGCCACATCTACGAGGACCAAATCAACCGTCTTTGCAAGAGCCTTCACACGGTCCAGGTCTTGGGGGCCTATTGCTGCGCCCACCCTTAGCTGCCCCTCCTCATCCACAGTTGCCTTTGACCATTTCTCAGCATCCACTACTGAAGATTTCACTTCTTTTGCTAGTTTCACCTGTTCTTCAACGGAACAGTTGCGATGCAGGATACCTAGTCCTCCGTTCCGTGCCAAGGCTTTTGCAAGAGCGCTACCAGTAACACTCTCCATTGGACTACTCACATAGGGCACTGCCAGCTCTATTCCACAACTGACTCTGGTTGTGGTTTGCACGGTTTCCGGTTCAACCTCAGAATAATTTGGAAGCAGTGCCAAATCGTGGAATGTGAAGAGTTCCTCAGAGTTCTCTATCTTCTTTCGAAATGATGCCACTATTCATCTCTCCGTGGTTCTTTTCCACGATTCTTATGTCCTTCAACTGTTTGCCATTGCTTGAGGAAGTAGCCAGCGTAGTGCATTGGCAAGCCCAGCTGGAGCAATCGATTCTTGATCTCAATTGGCGCGACCTTCTGTTCTGCAAGCTGGTTGGCGAAGTCGAACGTGAACTCTTTCATTTCCCAGGGGTAAATGACCCACGCCTTAGTATGGACAACGTAAAAATCCGGAACTAAGCTCGTCCATGGCTTCATGTGCACGCACGCGGTTCGAATGTTCTTGAGACCTCGACCATCGAGATGCTCCAGAGCAGCCTTGAGACTATCACCTGAGTCAGAGATATCATCTACAACTAAAGGGCGCTCCCATTGCATATCATCAGGAATCGATTGACTAACGCGAGGACGTTCATTCCGAGCATAGATGCCTCGATAGAGGTCCACCTTCACGTTTGCCGTGTCCGGCATGAAAAAGAGATCTGAGAGCACACGTGCCGGAACCCACCCGCCTCGAGCCACGCCGATGATTACATCTGGATTGTAGCCTGACTCCATAATCTTCTCGTACAACAAGAAGCAGAGTTCGTAGAGCCGTTCCCACCAAACAAACTCATACAGGTCTGCCATATCGGAGGATGGGCGAACTGACTATAAACCTTGCTGGCCCGCCGCTCGTGTGAGAGTACAGTTTTAGCTCGGAGTTTCTAGTTGCTTCATCATCACATTAATCTTGCCCGCTAAGGACAGTACAAAGACCATTGCCGAAATTATGGATACAATGAGCAGTGAATACAACATGAACTCTGATGAACTCATTTCACCACTACTCACAAGGCTTCCTGCTGTAACAACAGTCACTATGACAACGACTGCAAAGAATGCCAGTACTCCTTTCAGCTTCAGTTCTAGACTGCTCCACCATTCAGACATATTGGTCACCTACTTGCGCAAGAGAGAATATGCGCAGTTCCTTTTAACCTTCTAGGATTTCACGACCTTTTCTTCTATCCCCTTCCGATTGAACCCAAACCGCGTTTCCACTATCTGGTTTTCTATCATTCATACCAGATTTGGCCCTAGCTGCCCCCCGATTCCCGAGGGGCCGCCACGGGTTTATCTACTATTTTACCTTTTTAGCGACTTGTGTGGCTCCTGCAAGACCAGCTAGGCCCATTATCTCCCCTTTCACCATGTTAATAGGCATGGCAAACACTATTGTGTTACTCTGGTCGAAGCTGATGTCCTCTAGGCTTGAGAGAGTTCTCAAATAGAGCGCCTGCGCGCTCATTTCTTTAACGGCCGCCTGGAGGTTCTTCGCAGCTATAAGCTCTCCCTCGCTTTTGATAATCACTGCTCGTCGCTCACGCTCTGCCTCAGCTTGCCTGGCGATCACTCTCTTCATGTCGTTCGGAAGCTCGATGTTTTGGAGATTGACGCTTCGAATGTCCACTCCCCAAGTTTCTGTTTCTTTGTCGACGATAGATTTGATCCGTTCAGCAATCTCATCACGACGGGCTAACAAGTCATCCAACTCGACACTGCCAATGACATCGCGCATCGTAGTTTGTGAGTATTGCATTACACTTAGCTTAACATTGACGATGTTCATGAGGCTCTTTGGTGTGCTTGTTATTTTCATGAATACGACCGCGTCTGCCATCAAGCTGATGTTATCCTTTGTCATAACTTCCTGCTTCATGACATCCAGAGTCTGAATCCGTATGTCCTGTCTAAGGAACCTCTCCATTACTGGCCACTTGAAGAACATTCCAGGACCGACAAGCCTCTTGAATTTCCCAAAGCGCAGGATGATGGCTTCTTGCCACTGTTGATTGATTGCTATAGTTCCTGGCAGTAGCATTACAAATATGACTCCCAAGAACACGAACGCCGGCCACCAGAACGCTGGTATTCCAAAGTACGCTCCGTAAAACACCAAGAAGAAGCACACAATAGCCAGCGCCAAGAACGTCACAAATGGTGCCGGTGATCCTGAATATTCATATGTTTCTGTCTTCTGATTAGTAGATTTTGCATTTTCTCCCATTTTGAGTCCCTACCACTCATGTAATTCTTCAAAATAAGTGCTTATCTCCTTTTGCATTTCGAGGCGCGAGCAATGGAACGGGCGAATGATTTTACTAGAAGTGCATATTCAAAACTGATACATTTATTGTTCATAATGAAGTGACTTAAGGTGATAACCCCTGTAAACAGATGAGCGCATGAAATCACCGGGGAGATCTCAACATGTCTAAAGAACCAGCAACTCCCGCTATCAAAGACAAACAAGCAAATCCCATAACTATTGGCATAGTGATGACCCTTGTAGCTCTCCTTGCACCATTTACAGTTAGTTTCTCCAGCTACGACGGGCCGCATCTCGACGGGCTGTATCTTTCTATAATCGGAATCCTCTGGAATTTCAGTTCATCACCCTACCACACATCCTTGGAAATGACAAACATCAACATCCTCCCTGTAGTAATCCCTTTTGTTTTCCTGCGATTAACCTACGCCTATCAGATGGTCCGATTCTACAAGGGGCGGACAACTAAGAAGCGTACATTAGCACTTGGCATCGTTAGTGAGCTTCCCTTTGCGATTCTCCTCATACCATTCTTCATCCTGTCGCTTTTGGATTCATCTATTTCAATAATGTTGGCGGGGCCCACACTCATTCTCCTGATAGTTGGCCTCCTCATTATCAGATTGAAATCCCCTCCTGAATATCTTGAAACATGGGCGGAGCTGTACGAGGAAACACCATGATGGGTCCAGGCGCCAACATACTCGTGATATTCACATTGCTTGGAGCAAAGGAACTTAAGGCAATGACTACATTGAGGAATTGAGAGAGTGAAATAGCCGGGGAGATTTGTACATGTCTGAGGAACCAGCAACTCCTGCTATCAAGGATAAACCGGTCAATCCAACAATTGTTGGGACCGTGATGGCTCTCGTAGCTCTCCTTGCACCAATTGCATTTGGTTTCTCCGGTTATGATGGGCTGCATCTTTCTGTGATTGCAGTTCTCTGGGCTTTCACTTCATCGCCCTACTTCACGCATTTGGAAATAATGAATATCTTCACTCTCATTACAATGATGCCCTTTGGTTTCCTCCGATTAGCCTACGCTTATCAGATGGTCCGACTCTACAAGGGGCGGACAACCAAGAAGCGCACGTTGACACTTGGCATCGTGAGTGAGCTTCCCTTCGTAATGCTCTTCATACTATACCTCATTTTGTGGTTCTTGAATCCGTATGGTCCAATGGGGTTGGCGGGACCCACGCTCATTCTCCTGATAGTTGGCCTCCTCATTATCAGATTTAGACCTCCTCCTGAATCTCCCGAAATATGGGAGGAGATGTCCGTTGAGAAATCATGGTGGATGGAAGAATCAACGAATGCATGAAGTTACGCTCATAGGATAGAGTGGTGCAAGTGAAAGATATGCATCTCCCCACTCGTCGAGCCTATCATGTCATTTATGACTCATCACTGGTAGAAGCTCTTCAATATGCTTCAAGCAACAACTGGACTGGAGTCGCACCAGATCTCGGTGTACCACAATTTTCCCCTGAGAGGTTTCCACCGAAGATGCGGGAGGAGCTCAGGGAGATGTCCAGTACTCTCTCCTTAGAGTGGGGGTTCCACGCTCCAGGCGATGATCTCAGTCTAACCGCAACTTATCCGCCCGTGCGGTTAGCGATCATTGAGTACATGAAACAGATAATTGATTTTTCTCGCGATGTTAGCGATTCTGCAACGAATCTGGTTGTGCATGCAGGATTGCCACCTAGCTTCGGGAAAGCAGGTGGGGAGAAAGAGGCCTTCCTGAAGATCAATCATGAACTATATCTTCGAACACTACATGAGAATCTCTCAGAGCTGATTGAATATGGGGAACCAGACGTTCACATAGCTCTTGAGAACCATGCTTGGAATCATATGGTTCGTGAGGCAATTGGAGCTCTGCTTTCGGAAGGTCTCAGACTCTGTCTTGACATTCCAAAGCACTATGGACCCGACCTTGGGATCAAGTCTGAAGACTGGGCTATCTTTCAAGAAAATAGGAATGCCATTGAAGTAGTGCATGTCCACGATTGGTCCAAGAAGCACGGGTCCCATCAAGTCGTCGGAACCGGTTCAATAGACTTCAAGCCAAGTCTGCAACTGCTAACTGGATTAGGTCATCCTGCGCAATATGTGTTCGAAGTTCGACCCAGAGAGTCCGCTCAAGAAAGTCTTAGCAATTTCAGTCAAATCTTGAAGAGAACTGGCATCTCGCTCTGACCTAGAGCAATCCCTAACCTACCAAATCCTCAATCTTCATCCACATCATGACCTCGTTAGCATACTGGTTTCCGTGTCTTAGGCCACGCTCTAGGACTCCGAATTCCTTGAAGCCTATTCTCTTATACGATGCAGTGGCCTTTTCGTTGCTCCCTTCTGCACTAACCTGGACCATCTCAACTCCTATCTCAGCAAAATGCACTGCAATCACCTTCATCATGAGTCGTGCGATGCCAAGGCGTTGGAAGTCCTCTGCCACCACCACTTGCACCATCTCTATCCTATGCCTCTCACCTATCCATTTCTTTCTGACTCCTGTACACACTCCAACAACCTTGAATCCGCTAAGTGCACAGACACTGAGAACCTCGTCTGGGCCCGGGGCGATAAGACCATCTCTTCCTAGCTTCACTTCCTCTGCTGACATCCCACCGAAGAGATCATTGGCAATCGACTCCGCATGACGGTTTTCATATGGTTCGATGTGGATTCTGCTGCCGTCCTTTAACTCGTACTCCGCCACTATCTGTCGTTCTCCTGACATTGTATCAGTAACAAATCCACCTCATTTGGTGTGAATGCAGAGCCAGTTTCAGGTCTTATTGTTTATGGGTCCTCTTTGCAGCTAATACGTCCCTTATCTCCCGAACAGCCACCAGAGTGCTCTCTCGGAAGAACGTACTCTTCTTTCGAAGCCTCCTCTCAGGCATTGTAGCTAAGGGTGAAACCTTGAACATCCGCAACTCCTTGAGAATGAAATCCCTGGCCTCCTCGTAGAATGCAATTCCCTCGATGCGTTGATCTCCTGAACCCCTGAAGAGCAGTTGGATGAATGTCGTGATCAAATCAGGGTGCTGCGCTCCATCTGATTGTCCTGCCGTTTCAATACGTACAACACCTATGCCAAACAATCTATCCAATGGTCCAACTCTAGTCGAGATATTCGTAATTGAACGAAATGGGACGTGTTTGCGAACGATTGTGATGATGCCTTTTTTCTCAAATACTTCAGGCATAGTTTCTCCCGAGTATGCAACTAGCGAGTACTCAATGCTTCTGACATAGAGATGGGTCCATATCATTGCGGGAACCAACCAGATCATGGTGAGTATCCAATACCATTGGCTGCCCGTGACCCACGTGTCCTCTAGGAACCATATTTCAAGGCCAAACTCCGTGCGTATTGCCTCACGCAGGAACCATGATATCCAAGGATAGCCAAAGAACATCAGATAGAACACAACCCATAATGCGAGAGCAATGAGAACGAACTTGAGCCATTTCTTGTAACGAAAGGCAGAGGCAGGCTTGAAAATCCTGCCACTCACCACGCTCTCGACAGGAGGTTTGATAACTCTTCCATCAGACGAGTCCAACTTCAACTCCCCCTTGCTTTTACTTTCCCTGGTTCCTGAGTAGATCACGTATCTCCCTTAGGACCAATAGTATCTCATCCTCAAGAGTACCCTCCGTCCTCGGAGCTGTTTCATCCACTGGGAAAACAACCTCTGTGCCGGTCACATAGGGGGTTGTGAACTTACGCAACTCCATCAAAACGAAATCCCTGAGTTCCTCGTAGAATGTGATTCCTTCAAGCTTTTCTTCTGGACCTGACATCGTCTGCCCGGAGTGTCCTGCAGTTTCTATCTCAACACTGCCAATTCCAAACCACCTGTCAAAAAGCCCGGCCCTGCTGGAGATATTGGTGATAGTTCTGAAGGGGACGTGTTTCCTTGTTTTGTTGAGGATTCCTTTTTGGACATATATCTCAGGGCTTGCTTCTCCTGTTTCGCCTAGGACTGAGTATTCAATCGAGTTGATGTAAATATGATAGTAGATCATTCCGGGGATGAGGATGGCTAATGCTATTGCCCAATACCATAGATTGAGCGGAATCCACCATAGGTCCATGAATGCTTGGTGTCCGGGAGGACCAGAAACCATGCCCGCAAATCCTATTATCCCTACAATTAGCGTGAGCCAAATCACCACAACTATGATTATTCCCTGCAACCACATCTTGTTACGGAATCGTACACTTGGGCGAAACCTGCGTCCGCCCATCATAGACTCAATTGGCGGTTTGATTACCTTGCCTTCTGTTCCCATTTTACTGACCTCCATCGCCTAGTTTGCTCTCAAGTTTTCTCATTACATCTCTTATCTCCCGGAGAGTTATCAGCATCTCATCATCAAGACTGTCATCCATCCTTGGTACGGGCTCCTCTCGCGGGAGTACTACCTCGGTAGTAGTGACATAGGGGTCTCTGAACTTGCGTAGCTCGTTGAGGATGAAGTCCCTGACCTCCTCATAGAACCTGACGCCCTCAATCTTCTCTTCAGGCCCCATCATACTACCTGAATATCCTGCAGTTTCGATTAGGACATTGCCAATCCCAAAAAAGCGATCGAATGGTCCTGATGTACTAGAGATGTTAGTGATGGTCCTGAAGGGAACGTGCTTCTTTGTGATGTTGACAATGCCTTTCTTCACATAGATTTCTGGCATGGTTTCTCCTGATTCAGCAATCACAGAGTATTCATACGACCGTATGTACAGGGGTATCAGCACCAATCCCGGTAACAACCAGATTGCGTTGAATATCCAGACTCCAAGATTGACCGGGATCCACCAACTGTTAATTACTGTCCAATATTCCGCTACTGTCCATCCATGGTCATGGACTTCAAACAGGTACAACATTCCCATCCAAGATAGAACGATTACAGCCCAGAGCAAGATGGCAACGATGATCATCTGGACTATGTTCTTATTTCGCAATGCCTTGGAAGGTCTGAAGATCTTCCCGCTAACTACACTTTCGATTGGTGGCTTGATCACTTTTCCCTCATCTTTCATTCTCATCACATTTCCTTTCTCTTGTAACGAGGAACTTCTTTGGCCGCGAGCTTGTTGAAGATTGCAATGGATTGCTTGGTCATGTATAGCTGTTCTTCGTCTGGTCTCAGCTTGATGTCATACTCTTCCATGATTGTATCCAAAGATTCTCTGCATTCTGCTTCCTTAGGACACTCTGGACAAAGCTTACCTGCGTAAGAGTCGTGAGCGTACCAGACTATGACTCCGAGATCCATGGTGAAGACAATGTACACCTGAGCATTGGCTTGATAGTCAAAACCAATGAGCAATCCTTTGTAGTCCAAGAGGCTCTCAATGTCCAAGCGATGACTCGTAGCATGTTCTGTCAATGCCTTCGCAATCTTCTTTCGTGCACGGTTGAGCACTCTCGATACATATCCTGCATCCTTGAAGGCAACCTTTGGATCGGGCTCTCCGAGAAGATTCAATACATACTGCGGGACGCTGCTTCTTCTCTCATATTCGCTCGCAATGCCACGTGTAGACTTCGCGTGCTGAAATTCCCACCAGACAATTGCTTCATGAGGTGACAGCAGTTCCATTTTCTTTCCTCAGGTTTAGTAGGTAGAGAATATATATAAACTTTTACCATAATCTGGTAAAAGTTCTATGTCTCTCCTAGCGTAACCACAGGTCGGGATTGGCAATTGCTGGTCCTGGCCGCCATTTCACCTCAAAAAGCATTGATTTGGGAATGGATCGCTTTTAGGGGAAGCTTTCAGATGCGTCGAACAAATGATAGGCTAATGTCGTTACGTTCAACAAAAAGCATATCTTATGGGAAAACCATTCCCAATGTGAGGTTAACGCCTTTCAGACTAGTGTGCGCAGGCACAAACGCCAAGCAAGGATGGTGAAATGAATGATGTCGTCTAATCTTCCAAAAAGTGCGCTTATAGTGCTGAAGGGTTTGACTGTTAGTGGCCCAATGAGCCCCAAGGACATCAGCGAGAAGACAAACCTCGCACCTCGAACAGTTAGCTTTGCCCTGCGTAGGCTTCTGGGTTGGAGGCTTTGCCGCAAGGTTCCCAACCTCAGCGACATGCGACAGCCCCTATACTTAGCTAATCGAGAGATGGCCAGAGACCTCCTCCGAAAATACGGCACGGATGGTAGTATGAGAACAGCTCCTGCAGGATTCGCGTATCGCCATTAATGTCGACGGGTTCGGCTTCTTTTTTCAAAGAGAAGCGATGCCGTTTTCGCGAGCTTCTATTTTCGTGCCTTGATAATGAGGTTTCTGTGTTCTGTGCTTCCGAACGGATTCCCCCCGTAGTCAGAGTACACCTCAAACTGACCAAAGCCTGCTGCACGTACGGCCTGAGTAAGGGAATCTTGATCGAGTTGAAGGACGCTCTGCGTGGATATCGTGGTTGACCACCCCTCAGAACTCTTGACAAATGAGGTCAACACGAGAGTGGTTGATTCCTCGGGCTCAAGGTGACTAAAGAACCGGGCAAAGATAACTTGGTCCCCCTCACTAGTGACCCCTCCTTTTGGCGGGAAAAACCTAGATTTGGTCTTCTTGATTTGCTCGAAATTCAGAACTTGAGCTACAAAGACACCTTTAGAATTCAACCTAGAGTGCACTGCCGAGAGAAGTTTCTTCACCTCTAGTAGTGAGGGCACGAGGGCCAGAGAGTTTCCGAGGCAGACGATGAGGTCAAACTTCTCCTTCAGGACAGTTTTCAGATTCGTCATGTCTGCAACCATGAATCTTACTGCCACTCCGTTTTCAACTGCGAGTTCCTTGGCGGTCTGGATCATGCTCGTACTACTATCGAATCCAACGACATCTGCACCCTTGAGAGCCAGTGCGACAGAGTGTCTTCCGCTCCCGCAAGCCATATCCAGAACTCTGTTACCGCCTGATTCTGAGAGCGCGTCCTGAATGAACGGTAATTCACGTCTGAGTCTTGCATCCCAGTTGATGGCCCGGTCGTATACAAGACTAAGGTTGTCAAACGAACTCATTGTTGTGTCATCTCATCAACATCTGATTCTAGGTCGTTGCGCGAATAGAGCATACGTCCTTCCATTCCTCCCGCAACGGTAAGTGTCTGTCCACTAATGTGCCCCGATAGCTTGTCCGAAGCAAGATAAAGAATAGCACCTGCAATGTCCTTAGGCACTGCAGTCTTTCGTAATGGTATCGTCTGCAAGATTCGGGTCGCTCTATCGCTGTCAGCGAGAACCTCTTTAGACATGGGTGTCAGAGTCCAGCCGGGATTCACCAGATTGACCCTTCCGTATTTTGCGACATGCACTATCTCATTCTTGACGCTCATCATGAGTCCATGTAGGGCCGCTTTTGATGAGGCGTAGTCTGCAAACCAAGCTTCTCCGAATAATCCTGCTGTCGAGCCAATCAGAATGAGAGACGCGTGATCCCCTTGATTATTGACTAGGTTCTCAATGAAGTATTTTGAACAAAGAAACACGCCTGTGAGATTTACAGCCATTGTGCTTTGCCACTGTTTCAGGCTCATCTCGTGGATGGGAGCTGCCGCATGGTTGGCTACGCCTGCATTCGCTACCATTATGTCGATTCGTCCGAATGTATTTTGAGATTGTTCGAAAAGTGACCTCACCTCTGATTCTTCTCGCACATCGACCTTGATAACTGCAAGCTGCTTCTGCCAGTCCTCCCGAATCCCGTCAAGATCATCTCGTGAATGGTTGTAAGTGGCAGTGACTTTCGCATCTTCTATCAAAAAAGCCCGCATCAATTCAAGACCGATGCCGCCAGAAGCTCCAGTTATCAAAACATGTTTGTTCTTCAGGCCGAGATCCATGTCATTTCACGTCCATCAGGGCGATTTACCATTGAGCGGCTCCATGAGAGCAAGCAGCGGGTTCAAAATACGATTTATCCTGAACCGCATTTGATGAGCAAGCTGTAGCAGCTCCCTTTCTCCTGCTTGCGTTATTTCGTAGCCTCGACGCTTTCTTCCCACTTCTTCTTGTGTTGACTTGACGAAACCCTGTTTCTCCAGGCGACGCAATTCCGTATAGACCGTGCCTGACTTCAGCTCCACTCTGCCATCAGTGAAATCCGATATGACCTTCATCAGACTGTACCCAGTTGATTTTGGGTGCGCCTGAATGAAGGTGAGAAAGAGGGCTCTGACAATAGGCAGAGGCTCCAGTGCGCGGTGAGAGTTATCGCTGGGCAATGCGTCATCCTCCTCTTCAATGGGGCTCCTCAAAGCACCATATGATTCTGTCACTCTTGCGTCTGGAGCATCCACTCATCGTAGTTTCCTTCAAGGCGTACTCAAGAACACCACATTAGCAGCGGCGATGAATCCGCTCAGCAATAGAACTCCAATCCCAAGAACGATGTTTAGCATCAGCAGTGCTGCGTTTAGTTTCATTTTCTTGGGTTCAGGCATAGCCCTCTTAGGAACTACTATGCTTCTAACGAGCGAAATAATTACCATCAGGGCAATCATGAGGTGCTTGATGGTCAGCCAAGTTGAGAACTCGTTGCCCAAGCTGAGGGGACCCAAGTACAGGGGCGAGATTCTGCTGAGCATTATACCTGTTACTAACAGACCAATCATTGATAGGTATGCTAGCATGCTTAGCCGCTTTCTGATAGCCTCAATCAGCTTCTTTGTTTCAGGACCTAGTCCTAGTGTCTTCTTTATGGTCGGTAATATAACAAGCCCGAGGACAAGCATTCCGCCAATCCACGTCACGGTGAAAAGGTCGTGCAGGAAGCTTACCAATCCAAGTATTATCAGTTCTGCCATTTGTAAGTAACCTCCAGTATGTAGATTCTGGATGTATAGCAAAGCGACATATAACTATAATACCTATAAGTCTTGCCAAAGATACACTAAGTGGAACACAGAACACTTCTGTGATGGACTGTTGTGTTCTAGGATGCATCATCGACCTGCCAATTGATTCTATGGAATTTGTCCAGCAGTACCTTCGGCCAGGTTCCATTGGACCTGAGTTGCATGTCTGCGATGAGCACAACTGAGGTTTCTAGCTCCAAAACCTTGAGCCTTGGACAGAAGAACAATGGCGAGAGGTCAATCTGTTTGAACAGATTACGGGTGAGGTAAATTTCCTCGAGATCGATGCAATGATTCAGAGGGGACAGGTCCAATTCATAAATGAGGTTCCGATCCAGTCGGAGTGCTTGAAGACCGAGGCATTTCCTGAGAGGGCTTAGATCGACACTTTGGATCTTGTTGTTTCGGAGATTAAGCTCCTCCAGCTTCAAACACCAGATGAGTGGCGTGAGGTCTATCACAGCAATGTCGCGCAAATCAAGAAAGATGTCCTTAGAGTTGATGTCAAAGCTCTCATACTTGTGCAGACCTGTTGTGGTCATATAGTGGATGATAACCTCGTCCATTTCCGGACGCCTCCAATATGCATGCAGTGCGGCAAATTTGAATTCACTCTCACTGGACAGTCTTTCAAGTGTAGCAAATCCTACCACTTAAGGCTTAGCAACAGTTGCGGGGAACTTGGACAAAGTTCCTGATAGTCTACTTCAAGAGTCTGGCTTTGACATGTAGTATCCCTGTTTGATTGCTTCTACTAATCGTTGGTGTGACGCTCTTCCATCCAAGGGTCTGCCTTGTTATGATACCCTCTGACCTCCCAGAAACCCGGTTCATCTTTCTCTAAGAACGTCAAACCGATGAGCCATTTCACGCTTTTGTACGCATAAATAGAGCTTACGACTGATCTGAGGGGGCCTCCATGTTGCTGTTCCAATTTTTCACCATTCCATTTGTAGGCGAGAATGCTATCATCCGCCAAGAACGCCTCAATTGCCGTGTTGCTCGTATAACCAGAGTGCGCAATCATGACAACGTGCTTTGCAGACTCTCTGACTTCTGCAATCTCATAGATGGTTTTGCCAGGCACGCCCTCCCATTCGTTATCCAGTCGGCTCCATCCGGTGACACAATGGAAATCGCTTGTGATCTTGTGCGACGGAAATGCTAGGAACTCTTCCCATGTTAATTCCAGCGGGTTGTCTACCTCCCCTGTAACCTTGAACCGCCAAGTTTCGGGATTGAACTCCATTGGTCGCTCGACGTGGAGAATCGGGAATTTCTCCGTAACACGCTGACCTGGCGGGACTCTTTCCTTCTTCATTGCCATCACCACTTTCAAATAATCTTGCGGGCGCACTTATCGTGGGATTGACCGTGGTTGTTATCACCATTCCTATACTCCGAAAACGCTAGACTATATGGTGCCAAGTGGAAAGCCTTAAGGCCGGGAGTGACCGCCCTCGCACTCGTTGCCAAGGCAATTCGCCTTGCATATAATGAAAAACGGAGTTTATGTTAGAAATGGCAATTGAACCTCTCATGAATGCATTGAAGGCTATGTCCCCCGAGGTCCTAGCGGTAATGCTTGACACGCTACCGATTGAGTTCTCAGTAGTCGACGCAGATGACAATGTTCTCTTCTGGAATCAGCATGGCACTCGCATATTCAAGCGAGGACCTGGTGTCATAGGCAGAAACGTACGCATTTGTCATCCAAAAGGAAGCCTTGACAAGGTAGAGAAAGTTGTCAAGTACTTGAAGAGTGGCAAGGGTGACCACGTCGCTTTCTGGATTGATCTGCCAGATGGAGAAACTACACGAAAGATACTCATAAGATACTTCGCCATGCGTGACAGCGAGGGAAAGTACCTAGGCACGCTAGAAGCCTCATTGAACCTAACCCCACTTCAGAAGATTGAAGGCGAGAGTCGACTAGCCGATTTCGAGTGAGTTGAATCGAGCGACTTATTCGAGGTGTCGGATTCTCTATAAGGATGCGCTTCATCCCAGCTCTTGTGCCTATAGAGAAGGACTACCGTGACTCTTGGAAAGTCACCGAAGCGCACAATGGACACGCTGTATGGACCACACACCGTCGGGAAGATGGAGTGATTCATGGCACAACAGTTGGAGTACACATAGAGTTGTGCGTCGGATGCATGAAGTGTATCACAGCATGTCCAACAGATGTATTCGCTGCTTGGGTTGACAGCACTGGTCGCAATGTGGTAGATCCCGTGCGCGAAAGCGAGTGTATACTTTGTCTGGTCTGTGAGATGGTTTGTCCGACAGATGCCATCAGCATCACAAAAGCGGGAGGATCCGAAGACACTCTGAAGTCGTTGCTTGAGTGATGTTGTCAACTCCCCGATTCTTGTTAGCAGCATACTCTTATGGTACGGCGCATAAGGTTACTCCCTGAGAGGTATGATTGTTGTTTGATGTTTTGCTCAGCGAAGAAGAGAAGAAGATTCGTGATGAAGTGCGAGCCTTTGTCCGCGATAAGGTCGACCGCACACTCATTCTAAGAATGGACAGCAAGGAGAAGGAGTACCCCTCTGAATTCGTAACGGCAGCTGGAAAGGAGAATCTTCTTGGACTCAGATTTCCCAAAAAGTATGGCGGCCGAGGTCTGGGTTGGGTTTCCGAAATGTTGGCTGTTGAAGAGGTAGGCGTGCTTGGTATTGCACTCGGTTGTGCATATTCTCTACCAAGCATAGTCGGAGAGGGGATACACAAATTCGGCACAGAGGAACAGAAGGTCAATTACCTTCTTCCAACTCTTCAAGGGACGAAAATCGGGGGCGAAGGACTCACAGAGCCCAGAAGTGGTTCGGACTTCTTTGGAACGATAACTACCGCAGTCAAAGAAAAAGACTCATTCATACTAAATGGTGAGAAGCGCTTTGTAGCAGGGGGCGTAGGTGCAGACTACTTCCTGATTTATGCTAAGACCAGCTTTGAAGCCAAACCGCATGAATCCCTCAGTGCATTTTTGGTCGATCGTGATGATGGGGTCAGAGTCGAGGAAGAGTATGAGCTCATGGGTTGTCGAGGCATGGGTGCAGCAAGAATAGTCATGGAAAACATTGAGATTCCAGAAGCGAACCTTCTTGGAAAACTGAACGGTGGGAATGATGTATTTAATGCCATGATGGTGCCAGAACGTCTAACCTCTGCAAGTGGTGCTGTCGGAATGGGGATAGCGGCGCTGGAGATAGCTGTTAGGTACGCTCACAAGAGGGAGGCTTTTGGCAGAGCGATCCGGCGATTCGAGGGAATAAGCTTCAAGGTGGCCGATTGTGCAACTGAACTTGATGCAGCGCGTGGTTTAATCTATCGTGCCGCGAAGGTTGCTGACACGGGTAAGTGGTGCCGCAAGGAGGTTTCTCAGGCAAAGACATTCTGTACCGAGGCAGGATTTCAAGCAGTGAGTGAAGCAATGCAGATTCTTGGAGGAATCGGTTACACAGATGTCTACCCCATCGAGCGTTTATTCCGTGACGCTCGCCTTGCGACGATCTGGACTGGCAGCAATGAGGTTCAGAGGCTTATTGTTCAGAACGAGGTTTTCAAGGAGATTCTCTCAGAAGACCGCTCACTGAAGCGCGATGTTGAGTTGGATACTCCGGGGGCACACAAGACGGCTGAGAAAGTGTACACTGAAGACCCAAAGAAGTACTATCCGGACAAGAGCTGAAACCTCGACTTATGTGCTAGACGCACAGATTCTTAAGCGCGCTTCACCATAGTTAAGATAGAATTTCTATTGAGGTATTCAATATGGCAAAGCTAGTTTGTAAGAAATGTGGGTTCGAATCCACAGTCCCTATGCATTGCGGACAGGAGATGCACCAAGAAGGCAAGGATTTAGTATGCTGGATGGGGCCGGGATGTGGCAGTGAAGCAATCCCGCAGCACTGTGACGAAATCATGGACGTAGTTGTGTAATCTTCCGGAGGCAATCGTATGCTTCTAGACTTGATTGAAAAAAGGAAGAGTGGCAGAGCGTTCTCTGAAAAACCAGTGTCCGCTGAGGCGCTTGAATCAATCCTCGAGGCGGGTCGCAAGGCTCCATCTTGCGGAAACACTCAGGCATGGAACTTTATCGTGATTAAAGACCCTAAAGTAAGAGCGCAGGCAAATACTGCGATGTCAAGGGGAAACTACTGGGCTGAAAGGGCTCCTGTAATGATACTCGTTGCGTCTCGTCCTGAGGGAGGTTGTCCCGCACATGGCCAACCATACTACATGATGGACGTCGGTCTTGCAGTAGAGAATATGTTGCTTCAAACCGTTCATCTTGGATTAATGGGGCACCCTACTGCCGGTTGGAAAGAGGACAATCTCAAAGAACTCACGGGCATTCCGGACGACTACAGGATAGCTGCTGTTGTCTTCATCGGATATGAGGGTAGTCCGGATCATCTTGACGAGAAGAACAAAGAACGAGAAAAGACACGAACGCCACGAAAGGCGTTGGACGAGATTGTTCACTACGATAAGTGGTAGTGACGCCAGAGGACCACTTCAGTCCATTTCGATGGCAAGGATTATCAGCCTTTGAAGTCGAACCCTCGTCACTAGGTGTGCGCCTTGATGCAACTCGAATCATACACGGATGCGCTCTACGGCATCCCATCCCTCTTCGTGGGTTTTGGACTTGGATACATGGTGGGGGGTATGAAGAGCCTCAAATCATCGGATAGGTTACTGCTAGGCCTTGCATCAAGTACCATCGGAGGATTAGCCATAGTTCTTGCACTTACGGCATTTCTCCCATTTTCATCTCCAGGGGTTATCCTGAGCATCTTAGCTTTTGGAGGAGGCTTCATTTTCGGGGCGGGAACGCATTGGGATGCTCCTGCAAAACCGAAACCCAAATCTCACATCATCTATGAACCCGAGGATGATGACGAGTTTGACAGAGAAGTTGAGAAAGTGTTTGAACCGGACAATCAATGAGGGTGCTGGACTCTTTATGTCACCACTAAAGAGAAATAACTGGGGTTGCGATAGATAGATAGGCTATTCCACAGGAGTGTTTCTCGAATTGAAGAAGACGCTACCACATCTACTGATGACGATATTTGTCACTTGTGTGCTCTGGTCTGTCGTAGTAATTCCATCTCAGGCTCAGCCAGCGGGTTGGAGCGGAAATGATGAGCTGGCTTTTCTACTTGAGATCAATGGAGTATCCGCAGCTGACTCCGACGTGGAGAATCCCATTCCGGTTGATCTAGCAGATGACGTGACCATGGGACTGTCAATTGCCGTGGGCTCAGACATTCACATTTACGGTGCTGTTTTCAAGTTCGAGTATCTCAGCATTCCTGTCTTCAGCCAAGACATTCCAATTGACACGCCTGTATTTGCTCCATATGTGGGTAGTCTACTCAATGAAACATATCCTCTTGCTGATATGATCCCCAGCAACGTCAGTCTCATCTCAGGGACCATTTCGGGGAGTTTCTCCTTTACTTATGCACTCCTCTCTGACATGAGCACCAACAAGACCAGCTATGACGATTTCGTACTGAGGATTGGTCCGACAGGGTTGGCTGCGGTCTTTTCAATTAGCGGCATGATTACGCTGGGTTTCACACTCATGTCAATTATCAGTATACTCTTCTCCCTTGACGAATTCCAGGGTGACATCCTAGCTGCGAGAAAGATGAGAAGAGCAAACAGCGCGGCTGATGTTGGTATCTTCCCACGGGCGGTAGTACTCAGACGCAGGCGGCAGAAGGAAAGTCGAGAAACCTTGAGTGAGAACGAGATTGTCCAACTTGTCAGCCAGGCTGCCAGCAAGGTCTGGGATGGCAAGAGATGCCCTCAGTGTGGAAAGAAGTGGAAGTCGCAACTGCCCTTCTGCAAGAAGTGCGGCATTAGTCGCGAGGCTGGAAGGCTTCATTTCTCACAGGATATCGCAGAATGCGCACCCAAAGCGTTGAAGGCGGTTCCATATGGAGGAAAGGTCACAGTTGGCAAGTTCTGCAAGCGCGTGAAGCTCAAGCCGGCAAAGGGTGGTGCACTTGCCGCGGCCCTTACAGAGATGAAAGTATTCCAAACAAAGGATGTCAAGGTGCCGATGAGGAAGTTGATGTTCGCAGGGATGACAGTTGCCGGGATTTACATGAGCTGGTTGCAGATGCTAGGCGGTGCGATTCCCACACTCATCGATATTGCGATTATGATGGCCGGTGGCCTCGCCGTATCAGTGCTTCTCGCATTACTCATGAAGTGGCTTGCACGTATTCCTCCATTTGGCTATGATTAGATTGCAATCGAGTGCGCAATCGTTCGTCTTAAGAAAGGATTCGTGAAAATCGATGAATGACCTGACTGAAACGCATTCAGCAGCATGGGAGAATGATGAGGTTAGAGTCGATGTACTCTTCAGTGCAGCAGGTGTGGCGACAAATATCGTCATAGTATCGAAGTTCAGTGGCAAGATTCTGCTTGCTGACGTTGGTGATGGTACACTTCGAGACCTGCTTTCTCAGGGCAGTCTGGATTTTGTAAATGAGCTGAACCTGATTGTGATAACTCACGGGCACTTCGACCATATGGGTGGCCTGTACTCACTTCTCGGATTCTTGCGGATGTTGAAACGATCCACCCCTCTCGATATACTAATCCCGAAGGGATGCAAAGAAGTGTCAAGTACAATAAGAGTATTCAAGGACAGCTATTGTGATACGCTTCCGTTCCAAATTAGAGTCCAGGAGATGGGGCATGATTCAGAGTTCCACACTGACTTCTTTCACGTTCGTTCGCTGGAAGTGGAACACTTTGGATCGGAGAATGCCACTGGGCACGATGTTTTGATGCCCGCTCTTGGATATAGAATGAGTGTCGGTGAAACAGTTGTCGCATTCACAGGTGATAGTAGAATGTGTCCCGTTCTGGAGGAAGTCGTAAAGGACGCTGACTTGGCCTTGATCGAAGCAACAGGAGGTACTAGCGCTGAAGCTGGTCTAAAGGTTCATCTCACAGAAGACGAAGCGAAACAGCTTGGATCCTTGGCTAGAAACCACCTGCTAATTCATAGAATACCGAAAATCGAGAGTTGAAACCAGACAAAGGGATGCTAAGGCGTCGGGAAGAACGGATTAAGAATGACAAATGCAATCACACCGAAGATTGCAGAGATGGGCACGGTGACCACCCAAGAAATCAGAATATCCTTGACCTGTTTCATCTGGATGGGCCCTCGGGACACCCAACCAACCGCTATCAGTGCGGATACCAAGACATGAGTACCACTAAGTGGCAATCCTAAGTATGTCCCCACAAACATAACAAGGGCAACTGAAATGCTGGCGGACAAGGCTGATGTAGGTGAAAGAGTTACGACCTCAGTAGCAAGGGTCTTGATGACCTTGCGGCCCACGACAATCAGACCAAGCCCCATCCCAATCCCTCCGATGAGAAGTGGGACCATGACGCCTGGAATTACAAATGGTCCGAGATAGAATGGTACTTGGAAGTCAGGCAGTGCTACAAGAGGAGCTACTGCATTGGCCACGTCGTTGCCGCCTCTGCTCAGAGCTGTAATAACAAGGAACAGCGCTAGTCCATAGGATGCTACATGTTCCTGCCTTTCGCGATCTGCATAGCCTTTCGCACGCCTTTGAAATTTCCTGACCACGTGAAATATAGCGGCGCTAATTACAAAACCCACTATAGGGGACACCACCCAGCCTCCGAGGATTTGCAGTATGACTAACCAATCAATTGCTTCAATGCCCCACCCCTCTTCTCCAAGAAAAGGTGCTACTGCTGCCACGCCGATGACGGCTCCTACTATGCACTGAGTCGTGCTTATTGGAAGTCCTTTTGACACAGAAGCCACCAATAGCCATATCGCCATTGAAATCATTATGGCGAAGACCATCGCAATGCTCATCTCATTTCCACTAACAAGGTCGGAGCCAACCTTCTCTGACACTCCTCCCCCCAGAAGAGTAGCGCCAATAACATTGATTACCGCTCCAAGCAAAACAGCCGTCGTGACAGAGAAGACCCTCGCACCCACTGCTGGAGCCATGGTTTCATCATTAGCTCCTATTGCAAATGCAACGATGAAACCGACGACCAAGAGGGCTATGAGTAAGAGCAAATCCAAGTGAAACGGTCCTCCGTTTAGGAGTATTTGATCACGATGGTACGAATGAAGTCGGCTGTTAGCTCAGCTTGTATAGCCACCTCTGTGATTCGCCTTGAAATAACGTGGTAGAACAAGCCTTCCGATGGATCGAACTCCTTACCACGAAACACCTTCTTGTGGAGCTGAAACTTCAGGTCTCGTGCATCCTCTCTAACGATACTCACTTTTCGTGCGTACTTCAGAGCTTTTTCAAAATCAGTAAATATGTACTTGATTGCGTCTTGAAGGAGGTCAGTGCACATCCAAGACTTTTCAGCCATCTCAACAATAACTTCCAGTGGCTTATTCTTGTATCCAAGTGCCAGCACACGGACCGCTTCTTCTGCGGCATCAATGATACTGTCCATGTGAATGACAAGCTGGTATCGTTCCTGCGACTGTTGAGGCATATATGCGTGCTTCGAGAAGATGCTCTCTACGAATTCATCCTTGATAGAGTCGGATTCCCTCTCTAATTTGACAACCTCATCTCTGATTTCCTTGAGAGTTTCGATATCATCTTTCAACCATGCCTTTGCGCCGACATGCAACTTGGCACTAGCTGATTGAAGTGCCTTACCCAGCTGCAACAGGAGATCAGCAGCCTTCTTTTGGAGGTCCTTATCTCCGCCGCCAAATAGCCTAGAGTACGTACCTTTTCCCATAGTCTTCACAAATCCCATTCAGATGCAGGGGCCTGTCTGTCTGCTGAGGATGTCAAAGGACAAATAGACCTTTCGAATAGACTAACAGGGCTAATCCAGTATTGCTCTGATTCGGATTATGCCAGCCCCAATCTTCTTCTGTTTCGCGATTTTGAAGTGACCTAGAACTCCCGTATGCTCAACATGAGGCCCTCCACAGAGTTCCACGCTGAAGTCGCCCGCTCTGTACACAGATACTGTTTTGCCGTAGGTTTCTTTGAAAAATGCCAGTGCGCCCTGACTGATAGCTTCATCGAACATCATGAATGTCTGAGTGATCTCCATGTTTCCTGCAATTACATTGTTCACGAGATCCTCAACCTGTTGAACCTCTTCCGGTGTCAATTTCCTGTCAAACGCAAAGTCGAATCGAAGGCGTTCCTTTGTAATGTTGCTGCCCGTTTGGCTTACCCTGTCACCGAGGACCTTTCTAAGAGCAGCCTGCAGAAGATGAGTTGCTGTGTGGAGTTTTGTGATTTCCTCGCTGTGGTCTGCCAGACCTCCCTTGAACTTGCCTTCTGTTGCAGTTCGGGATATTGCTCGGTGTTGCTCGAACTCCTTTCGGAACTCCTTCATGTCTATCTTGATGCCTTTCTCTTCAGCCAGGTCTCTGGTCATTTCAAGGGGGAGTCCGAAGCTCGTGAATAGAAGAAACGCGTCACTACCGGTAATCGTACCTGTTTCATTGAGAATCCTGTCGAATTTTCTGAGTGCTTTGCCAAGTGTCTTCCTGAACTTCGCCTCCTCTGCTTCAAGATTCTGCATGATGAAATCCCGATTTCTCTCAACTTCATCATACACGCTTCTGTACATTTCAATAACAATCTGAGCAAGGTCCTTCATGAATCCCTGTTGGATTCCAAGTCTATCTGCGCTGTGGATGCTTTTCCGCAAGAGTCGACGAACTATGTAACCCTGTTCCACATTGGACGGTGAAATCCTGCGGTCATCCGCCATAATCATCACCGCGGACCGCACGTGGTCGACGATAGTCCTGATCAAACGGATATCTTCGTCTGTGAGACTCTCTTCCCCTGTGAATTCTATGACCTTCTCCACAAGGGGTGCAACTAGCTCAATCTCGTAAATAGTGGATTTCCCTTGAAGCATGGCTATAGTACGTTCGAGTCCCATCCCCGTGTCAACGTTCTTCTTCTCTAGCAGTTCGTATGTCCCGTCAGCCATCTTGTTGTACTGCATGAAGACATCGTTCCAGACTTCGAAATAGTGGCCGCATCCACATCCCGGCCTGCAATTTGCTCCACATTTGGGAACCGTATCGACCTCGATAAACATCTCGGTGCACGGTCCACATGGACCAGTCGCTCCTGCTGGACCCCACCAGTTATCCTCCCTAGGCAGGGCAAAGATGCGTTCCTCCGGAATATTCAGTGTCATCCATATCTTGACTGATTCATCATCACGTGGCGCGTTGTCATCGCCCTCGAAGACAGTCACTGATAGCTTCTCTGGATTGAATCCCAGCCATTTCTTGGAGGTGAGGAACTCGTAACTCCACGTTATGGCCTCCTCTTTCCAGTAGTCCCCCAGACTCCAATTGCCCAGCATCTCGAAGAACGTGAGATGTGTAGGATCGCCAACCTCATCGATATCAGTAGTTCTGATGCACTTTTGACAGTTGGCTAGTCGTTTGCCTTGAGGGTGGGGTTGACCTAGAAGATATGGTACTAACGGGTGCATGCCCGCCGTTGTGAAGAGTACTGTGGGATCATTCTCAGGCAGCAACGAAGCAGAACTCATTATGGCATGCTTTTTCTGCCTGAAGAACGCCAAGTACTTCTTTCGCAATTCGATAGCGAGCATTCAGTTTCACCTACTTGTAGAAACAAAGGTTTCTCAATGAGCATCTCCGAATTCATTTTAATGGTTCTGCTGCAGGCCAGTAATCTATGGACATCTGATATCTACCTGAGTATTAGCCCAGAGGGCGTCATTCTATACTTAATCAGTCTGGATTGCAGCCATGGGAATCTGTTGAGAAAGCCAAGGAATCTGTCATTGCTTACAATATCTGCATTGTTGCTCTGAGCGAGTTTTATCACGGTAAGATCATCGTCAGTGCCGCGCGGTGCTTCAGTCACATCTCGTTTCGCAATCATTTCTTGTAGAATTTCTGGGTTGTCTATTTTATGCTTGAGAGCAGCTGATACAACTATAATCGATCTCAGGCCGGCCTTTAGAAGGCTACTCTGGGCGAGGACAAGATTACCAACTCGTGGTACTCCGTTCGGAGAGAGATGATGGGCTACATTGTTTCCATCCACTACAACCACTTTTCTAGTCCCTCTTATCTCCCCTCGATTTGTTGTACGAGCCCTACATTTGCGAATGTGGTCGTCAAGCCTGTCACGAGTGAACAATCTGTCACAGTGGGGGCATCGCGCTCTCTTTGGCAATAGCATCAGCCTCAATTACTTGTTCTGTTTGAAAGGCGCTCTGTATGCTTTTATGAATAGTCTGCTGGGTGCATAACGCCGAATTTTGCTTTTTTGCGCAAAAAGTTCATTGCCAAGAAAAGCTGCTTATCCGCCCATGAGGAAATTGACTAGGAGTAACCAGCCGCTGCCAATCACCAAGTGAATTAGAGCCAGGATTGTGCCCAACTTGGCGAATCCTAAGAAGGAAATATGATCGCCCTCCTCCGCAAATGACATGGTGACTGTGTTTGCTTGCGCACCCAGAGGCGTCAGATATCCCCCGATATTCACCGCAAAGATTAGTGCGAGGGGCAGAACTGGGCTCACAGCAAGGAGCTCCGGGCTGGAAGCTATCGGTGCAAGCAATACTGACATAGGAAGATTGCCTAGGAAAGAAGAGAGCAATGCGGGAATCCAGATCATGAATACTGTGGCGAAGACGGTATCGTTTCCGACAACGGCTTGAATCCGCGCTCCAAGGTCATGGACTAATCCCGTCACTTCCAATGCCACAACAAGACCAAAGATAACAACAAGGAAAAACACTGTATCCCATCCCACTTCAGTGAGAAACTTGTTAGCTCTCTTATGCGACAAGATGCGCATCATCATGCTAGTGACAAAAAGGATAGTATCCCACTCGATATCCAACAATAGTTCATGATACGGGTGGCCTCCACTCCAGAGGACTACGCCTGCGAATCCCATACCTAGCAGGGCCATTCCAGTCCGGTTAATTTTCTCTGTGCTTATGATGATGTACGTGCCGATAAAAACGGCGAGAATCGCCGCACCTAATCATCCATCTTCCTAGTGCTCACTCCAGATTGTCAATCTGCGGACGGTTGTCAATTGCAGCAAAGGCAGTAGAAACCACAATGCAACGACCTAATCAAACCCTACTCATTAATGTGTCCTCTAAGAAGCAATCTGGACTGCATGATGTCGTGTCTTGGCACTACCAATGAGTTGATATTGCGATTACCTTCAACTCCGGCAATATCAGGTCCATGGTGAGGATTGAATGACGAATCAGATCAAAGCCCAAACACCTGAGATGGCCAGTCTATCAGAGATGAAGACGATTTCAGATCAAGCGGCCATCATGGATATCTATGTTCTCTACCTAGATGACGAGAGCCACTCCTTTGATGGCCAGACGGACAAGCTCCTTTTTCCTACCACTGAGGCAGAAGTAGCTGCTGTTCTGAAGCATGCATACGAGAACGGAACCCCCGTAACAATTCAGGGGGCCCGAACCGGAATCACCGGTGCCGCTGTTCCCATGGGTGGGATCACGATCAACCTTGAGAAGATGGATGAGCTGCTTTTCATGGAGTATTCCGCTGATGAGGGATTCTACTCAATTGGCGGCCAAGCTGGTGTCATCCTTGAAACCCTTGCGAAGGCAGTTTCCGCAAAAACTCTTGATGAGTTGGAAGGCAAGGGCACGCCTGAGCAACAGAAAGCTCTCAAACAGTTCCTGAATGAAACTGATTCCTATTTCTTCCCAATAGACCCGACAGAAATGACGGCCCTTCTGGGCGGTATTGTGGCGTGCAATGCGTCAGGTGCACGCACCTTCAAGCATGGTGCGGTTAGAAACTGGGTCCGTCGTCTGAGGGTTGTACTGGCAAACGGAGACATTCTTGATATTGAGCGAGGCAAGGTCTTCGCGAAAGATGGCACGTTTGAGGTTATGCTTACCAATGGATCAACGGTCGAAGTCCCGATACCCACCTATGAGATGCCAAAGACGAAGAATGCCGCTGGCCTCTTTGCGAAGCCTGGCATGGATCTGATCGACCTCTTCATCAGCTTTGAGGGAATCCTTGGTGCAATCACAATGGTAGAGCTTGAACTGATGAAGATGCC
>DAOWNS010000081.1 GCA_030642465.1 Candidatus Thorarchaeota archaeon
AAGACCGAAGACGCTCAAAAACTTTTTTAAAAGAAGAACAGCTTCGATCACGGCAACAACTCACGGAATGGGAAGAAATCGAAAAGAAAACCCTTGAAGCGGAAGCCGCCAGGATTGAACTTGAGGCAGACCATACGGAAGCGCTTGAATTTCATGTACTTTGGTTAAAAGAAAAGGAACTGGAAGCGCTCAAGGAAAAGATAGCCAAGGAAGCAGAGGAGAAACGGCAGGAAGAAGAAACGAAACGCCTTGATTATTGCGCATAACTATCAGCTTCTTGAGATTCAGAAGATTGCCGACTTCGTTGGGGATTCCTTGCAGCTGGCGATAAAATCTGCTGAAGCGAAAGGATACGATCTTGTGATTTTCTGTGGCGTCAAATTCATGGCGGAAATGGCTGCTGTTCTTTCCCCAGATGTCCCGGTCTATATTCCTGCACCTGAAGCTTTGTGCCCGCTTGCATCTTTTGTTTCTGCTGATAAGGTGCGGGCGATGAAGCAGGAACACCCTGATGCTCCGGTGGTTGTTTACGTCAACACAACCGCGGAAACAAAATCATCTTGTGATATCGTATGCACATCAAGCACTGCCGTAGAAATTGTGGAAAGTCTGGGGGTTGACAAGGTTCTGTTTGGCCCTGACAAGAATTTGGCTGAATACGTGAGAAGACAAACGGGTATCGAGATTGTAGACATAGAACCCAAGGGTCATTGCTATGTTCACAAAATGTTTGATGTCGCTCAGATTGCATTGTTGAAGGAGGAGTATCCTGACGCGGTTGTTCTTGCACACCCCGAATGTCATCCTGAGGTTCAAGATGTGGCTGACCATATAGCTTCTACTGGCAAGATGGCGAAAATCGTCGAGGAATCACCATCCAAGACCTTCATCATTGCAACAGAAGTTGGCTTGGTTGAACAATTACAGGACAACCATCCCGACAAGACAATTCTCCCTGCATATGATGGTGCAATTTGCATTCAGATGAAGAAGAACTCGCTGGAGAAGATCGTTGAGGTCTTGGATGACTTGCCAGAGAGAAATCTTGTGACAGTCCCCCCGCATATGATTGGTCACATCCGAGAAACTATTGAACGAATGTATCAAGCGCTTGGCCGTCCATCCCTAGCTAGCACAGCCAGCCAACAGAGTTGAAACGAAACTACATGGGTTCGATCATGGCCAACAATTCTGACACCTGCTGAATAACTGGCCCTTCATGTCCCGCGCGCCGGAAGTCATCCTCTCTGAACATGCCTTCCACACCAACGAATTTGCAGAATCCCTTGGACCGCTCGTAGTCTTTCAACGAGTCTCCAACAAAGAGAGTGTCGCTAAGTCGAATGCCGTGTTCTGCTTTAATGTGCTCGAAGTGGTGTTTGCCTTTCTCGAATCCGGGCTTGTAGCCAACAACTTCCACAAAACACGTTGAGAGTTCCCTCTTGGCGAAATACTCAGCAATAATCGGTTGGTAGGTGGAGGATGAAACGAAGACGTTGATGTCCATTTGATTCAATTGAGTGAGTGTATCCACAACATCCGGAAACAGTTGTTGCTCGAAGATTCTCTCAATCTTCGGTTTTTCGAATTCTTCGATTGCCCGTTCGTTCTGTTCGCAGCCTGGGAAGTTTAGATTAACTTGATGCTCATAGGGCAAGCCCGTCGTGGATTTGTATCGATTCGATGCCTCGTCGTATTCAACATCATAGTACTTCATCATGATTTGGATACCTATGTTCGCCAAGAATGGCATGCTGTCCGCTAGTGTACCATCAAAATCGAAAATGAAGGCACTACACCGAAGCTTCTTTGTCATGCTTAATTCCTACCCTATTCAGAAAGCATCCCGTCTACGTGGAGTTGGCTTTTAGTCAGTTTCGGTTTACACACATTCACACCAATCCTTCTTTCACAGAATTGATGAGGGTGAGATTTATTTGGCGGTTCCTTCTCCTCGTGCTTCTGGAGAATCAAATATGAAGCTCAAGATTTGGCAGCTATCCTATCTGGTTGGAATGACACTAGTTCTCTCATTCATGGCAATGGACGCACTTGGCGTTCACGGGCTTGAAGGTATCACACCTTGGGTAGAGCTCATAGGCGGTGTCATGCTGATTGCAGGATCTTGTGAAGCATTTGTTCTCTCGGTGGAAGGTATCGCGCATAGATATAATCTAACAGATTATGTGGCCGGCATCTATGCCAGTATTGCTAGCACGATACCTGAGCTCTCGGTGATAACATTCCTCATTCTTGCTGAGCAGTACGAGCTTGCCTGGGTGCTTGCTCTAGCTACCATCTTCATGAACTCCATTGTATTTGCGATTTACACACTCATGCTTCCAAAAGACAAACATGGGGATTACAAGCTGCCTGATGCGATCATGTGGGTCGGCAGTGACTTGCTCTCCATGGGATCTGTCATCAGCCTCTCGGTTGGCCTCTCGATGTTGATAGTCTTCGTGTTCTCCTTGGAGAATCCAGCGTTGCCTCGATTCCTTAATTGGGGTGAACTCATAATGTTTGGATCGGTTCTTCTGACTGTTTTTGTTGCATACTTGTATCGGATTACTAAGTACTATGGCCGTGTAGATCCAACATCAGACGATCACATAATGGCCGGCAAGGTGCATCACGAACCCATGCCCAAAAGAACACTAGCCATATTTCTGATTCTCGCTTCCCTTGGCGCACTGATTGGCGGTGAGGCACTTGCAAATTTCGCGCACTTCGCAGAGCACACGATGAATTTGAACTTCCTTTATGCCGCTCTTCTACTGGTCGTATTCGCAGGTACTCCAGAGTACATCATTGTTGCATCCAGCCACAGGAAGGATGAGATAGAAATCGCGCTATCTAACGCGTTCGGTGGCATTGTGCAAGTCTTCTTCGTGGTCTTTGCCTACACGTGCCTCGCTGCAGGCATAATTGGCGGCTTACTTCTTGGCCACGTTGATGTGATTCCAATTGACCTGTTCTCGGTTGTGCTGTTGTTCTTTGCGTTCCCGACAATGTTCATTCTGCATCGGTTCATCGCAGACGACTCCAAGGTGAACGCTCTAGAGTCCATCGCAATGATTGCAGTGTTCGTCATGATGCTCTATGTACTGCTGACATTTGGAATCTACCCGCTTAACTAGAGGTTTACACTCTTAGCATTTGGGCGGTACACTTCAATCATTAGTTACTCATTCAACTAGAAGAAGGAAGAACCCCTCTGCAATGCGGATTATTTATGAAAAATCGCATGAGGCGGGAAGATGAAAACAAGGTTCCACTTTCTCGTTATGAAGCGATTAACAGCTGTTTCCATAAAAGGGTTTTTATTGAATTGTTTTGGCATTCCGACACATCCACCACGAGGATACCCTCGTCAGGTATTGGAGCGCCAAACATGTCCGAACACAAATGGCACAGCAACGATGTTGCGTACGCAGCAAAGCATCTTAACACTACGATGGAAGGAATCTCCAATTCTGAGGCGGAAACACGTCTTGAAACCCATGGATACAACGAGCTAGTCACCCTTGGCCGCATCAGCCCACTCCGAATGTTCCTAGGGCAATTCACCGACCCCATGGTCATCATTCTTCTCGTTGCCATAGTCATCTCCGTTTTCGCATCAATAGTGGGGGGTGAAGGTGACCATGGATTCATTGACGCAATAGTGATCTCTGCGATTGTTATCTTCAATGCAGTATTCGGTTTTGTTCAGGAGTATAAGTCGGAGCAGGCGCTTGAAGCTCTCAAGGAGATGGCTGCACCGCGTGCCCTTGTCATGAGAGATGGTCTGTGGATAGAGATTGACTCGAAACAACTGGTCCCGGGTGATATTGTTGCGCTTGAGTCAGGAGCCCGCGTCCCTGCCGACGGCAGGGTTGTCTACGCTGTGGGATTCTCTATAGATGAAGCAGTTCTAACAGGAGAATCAATGGCTGTACGTAAGGTTGTTGATCCACTTCATCTTCGCAATCCAGTAATAGCTGATATGACCAATATGATCTTCTCTGGCACTACGGTTGTGTCCGGCAAGGGCAGAGCTATTGTCACAGCCACTGGAATGAACACAGAGTTCGGTAAGATTGCCGAGATGGTTCAAGAGAGCGAGAAGGACATGACTCCTCTCCAGCATGATCTTGAAGACTTGGGAAAGAAACTAGGCATTGTTGTGATTGTACTGGTTGCTATCGTTTTCGCTGCAGAGGTGCTTCGCAATGTGGGCGGGATGATGGAGATGCTATTGACTGCAATCGCCCTTGCAGTTTCCGCTATCCCAGAGGGACTCCCTGCGGTTGTCACAATAACACTTGCCATTGGAGTTCAGCGAATGGTCCAGAAAAACGCAATTGTCCGTAGACTCCCGTCTGTGGAAACCCTTGGCTCTACAACTATTATTGCTTCTGACAAGACGGGGACCATCACCAAGAATGAAATGACAGTGACGAATTTTTTCGTCAATGGGATGACTATCGACGTGACAGGCGTCGGGTACAACAAGGAAGGACAGTTCTTCCAAGCGGGTAAGGAGTTTGACATCCATCAAGACCCACACGCCATCAAACTGATTGAGATAGGTCAGCTCTGCGGCAATGCCTTGCTTCAAGAAGATTTGTCGGGCAGAGGCGATTGGACCATCGTAGGTGATCCGACCGAGGGCGCTCTGTTGGTGGTAGCTGAAAAAGCAGGTGTATCATACGATAAGACGCGTAAAGACTACACGGAGATAACAGAGATCTCTTTCGATTCAGCTAGGAAGAGGATGACCTCCATTTGCAGCGGTCCCGATGAAAGCCTAACGGCGTTTTCCAATGGTGCTCCAGAGGTTCTTTTGTCTCTCTGTAGTCTTATTTACGAGAACGGCACTGTTAGACCTCTAAAGGAGGATGAGCGCGAGAGCATCCTCGAAGTAGCTAGTGGTTTCGCTGAGAAAGCCCTTCGGATTTTGGCTTTCGCCTACAGGGACCTCGACCACGAGATTCCCGATTGGGACGCCGAGGAGGTTGAAAGGGATCTTGTGTTTGTCGGGCTTCAGGGAATGATTGACCCGCCGCGCGATGAGGTTCTTGAAGCGATGGCTACATGCGCAAAGGCGGGAATTCGCCCAATCATGATAACCGGGGACCACGAGCTTACAGCGCGGGCCATTGCCTATGAAGTCGGTCTCATCGAACGTGATGGTCAAGTTGTTACCGGAGCCATGATTGATGATATGACTGTTGAGGAGTTTGACGCGATTGTCGATACGTGCAATGTCTATGCAAGAGTAGCTCCCGAACATAAACTACGTATCGTCGAGGCACTCAAAGGCCACAATCAAGTCGTCGCCATGACTGGGGATGGTGTTAATGACGCTCCGGCGGTAAAGGCCGCAGACGTAGGAATCGCTATGGGAATACGGGGTGCAGATGTCACGAAGGAAGCCTCTGATGTTATATTAGTTGACGACAACTTCGCGACCATTGTTTCAGCTGTTGAGAAGGGTAGGGAGATTTATTCCAACATCCGCAAATTCGTCCGTTTCTTGCTGGCGGCTAACTTCGATGAGGTGTTCCTCATCTTTACAATGATAATGATTGGTTTGCCCTTGCCAATCACTGCAATTCAGATACTCTGGTTGAATCTTGCCACTGACGGGTTTCCTGCTCTGGCCTTGGGTGTTGATCCTCCTGAGAAAGGTGTGATGGATCGGCCTCCAAGGAAACCTGGCAAGAAGATGATGGATCGAGGCATGATGTCTTTCATCCTTGTGGCTGGGTTTGTTGCGTTCTTGGCTTCAGCTTTCGCATTCTTGTGGTCACTGACAGTATACGGTGGCTGGATTCCCGGCCTTACCGGGGACGCCGTGAACTGGGCTACAGATGTGTCAAGCGTCACTGGTCTGACATGGGATTACGTGCTGACGCATGCTCGAACAGCAGCTTTCGTCAGCGTCGTCATTTTCGAGCTTCTATTCGTGTGGAACTGTCGAGATGAGTATCATCCTGTCTGGAAGACCCACATCACGGATTCGAAGGTGCTGATGGCTGCAGTTCTGTTGTCGATTGTATTGACTCTTGCTACCGTATATGTGCCATTCATAGCAGTCCTATTCCAGACGGTTCCGTTGAACCCATTGGACTGGGTTGTGATCATTCTCGTATGTATACCAGCACTCTTCATACCGCCCCACATCTTGTTTGGTCACTACAGAGAACAGAAAACTACAACAGCTGCCTAAGATACCGCATGGTTGAAACGAACTATGACAGCGGCCTCTTTTCAAACCAAGAGAGCATGCTGTCCCAGCGGGGGGATTGTGAGTTATTCGTTTAGTAGAACGGTCGGAGAACTCTTATGCAACAGGGCATACATACTGGCAAACAGCATGAGGCGAGAAAATGAAGTACATCGCAATCTGGGAATACGATCCTAAGGACTTGGACGCGGTTCAGGCTAAATGGAAGAAGCTTGGAGAGGTTCGCAAGAAGAAGCCAGGGCTCTTCCCGAAGTCGCTATCGAAGGCGTATGTGATGTTTGACGGCACTGCAGGCTTCCAGTTGTACGAGGCTGATAGCGCTGATCAGATATCGGGTATGGTTGCCTATTACACTCCTGAAGTGGAGTTTCGATTCACTCCGATTACAGAGCTGAAAGAAGCAGCCGCTGCCTATGAGAAACTGAAATAGCAGTAAGCTAACTCACGGGTTTCCTTTTCATTTGTACGTGGCATGCTATCCTACCCATATGTGGCTAGCCTAGATTCTTGTGATATTCGGGTGCAATCGGGCTCAAGAGATGCTTCCTTTCTTGTAGTCCTTGATGCATCTATCTATTGTTTGGTATGCGTCGTCCAGCTCTCTGAACTCCTTGACCTCAACAACTCCCTTCTCCTGGATCTTATAGGTCGCATAGAAGTGCTTTATCTCATCAATGAGGCTCCTTGAGAGCCCCTTGATGCTCTTGACATCTCTGTAGTAGGGATCGTTGATTGGGACAGCTATGATCTTATCGTCGGTTTCTCCTGCGTCGCTCATCATCATTACACCAAGAGGTCGCGCGTGAACTACGCATGAAGTGAAGGTTGGTTCGTTAATTAGCAAGACAACATCGAGTGGGTCAAGATCATGGTCGAGCGTCTGTGGTATGAAGCCATAATCAAATGGAGCGTATGTGTATAGAACCCGATCAAGCTTGAAGAGGTTGTGGTCTGAATCATACTCATACTTGTTCTTGCTTGCTCGCGTCATTTCGACTATCACGTAGATTTCGCGGGGTGGGTCTGGCCCCGATGGAATGTCGTGCAGATAGTTGGTCATTATACTTGGGCTCCACTACTTCGTGGCTTGAGCGTCCATTTGAGGTTTGCTAAGCAGTCTTGAGTTATGTCACTCAGAATGAAGATGGAAAAAAAAGCAAGCCCGGGAGTTCCCCGCCCTATGGCAGGACCTCCCGACTTGGTTTCTTGGATGGATTTGTACGTGCATCTAAATGATGCTTAGCTTCTTGCCAACCTTCTCGTAGGCTGCGAGTGAGATGTCAAGCTGTTCCATGCTGAGACCGGAGTTCATCATGTTTCTTATTCGAGCCTTATCACGC
>DAOWNS010000177.1 GCA_030642465.1 Candidatus Thorarchaeota archaeon
AGGGCGTCACCTCGAACCCCCCCCTGGGGGAGGAATCTACATGTCCAAGAAAGATGTTTTGAAAGGCCGAAGAGGTGTTGTCGTAAGCTACCGGAGAGGCAAACACCTTCAGCACCCTAATCAAGTGATATTGGTGTTTGATGATATTAAGACAAGGCCTGAAGCTGCGGCACTAATTGGTCGGAAAACCAAGTGGATTTCGCCCACTGGAAAGGAGTTTCTAGGCAAGGTTCTGAATGTACATGGTAACAGTGGCGCCGTACGTGCCAAGTTCCGAACGAATCTACCTGGACAGGCTATTGGCACACCTCTTGAGCTTGTGTAGCCTTCACACTAACTTTATCAGAATCCCATCGGAAGTCAACAAGGCTCCGATGATGGAAATTGGCTAACTGAGAGCAGAAATGCTCAGAGATGTATCATAGTTAGACTGAGGAGCCACTCCGAAGAAGCCTTTTACGAATAAGACGACAAGCTGATTGGACAGGGACTGTAATGCTTGAGTGGGTGATTTATTTTCTTGCGTACCTGTGCGCGGGTTTTACACTCAAACTGGGTGATGATCTTCTTGACCAAATGGAACAGCCCGTATTCGCCTGGTTACCTCTCGCGGCATCTGGTATTCTATTCGGATACCTTATGACACAAACGGAGTGGGACTTGGTTCTGCTTGCTGCCATAGTGATTGGCGTGCTTCTTTCAGGAAAGGTGAATAGACCGCAGTTTGCTGTTGGATTTTTCTTTATCGCACTCATAATGTTGGTGAGAGGCGTTCCTGCGGTCACTAACTGGTTTGATTGGTCCGCCCTCCTTACCATGCTGCTCCTCGCATCTGTGCTTGATGAGAGAGGTAATGATTGGGCGGACGAAGAGATTTCCACGAGAGCATTCAAGTTCTTCAAATATCGATTTGCTCTCAAACTATCTGTATTGCTTCTCACAATACCGTGGCCACAGTTTCTTGCGGCTGCATTGGGGCTGTGGATGTTTGACCTTGGGTATGAACTAGCAGGGTGGATTATTCGGCGTCGGCAATAGTCACATGTTGGTACGCGAGACTACAGCAAACATCCTCAAAGAGTGGCTCAAGACCAGCTGCACGAGCAGCCGTCACCCCCTCCTGACTTATGAGCGCTACTCCGTTAGCGCCACTGCGAATTGCGTACAAGTCTGATTGGACTTTGTGTTCGCCTTTAGGGCGAGCGCAACCCAACAAGATGGGCGTGTTCTCCATTCCAAGGCGAGCAACTGTCATCACTTTCCCGACCTGTCGGGGGGTTGGCGGAGTAACGTGCTCCATTGGCGTATTTCGAACTGGGAAAAGAACGATGAACACAACTGCAGCAGGTGAATTCTGAGCAATCATGTCCAGTGCTTCAATCTCACCTGCCAGCTTGCCATAGTCCAATCCAATCAACACATGCGGAACTGTTGGTATTCCACGTTCACTCAGCATCTTAAGGGACAGTTCCATTTGTCGGGGGCCGTCCTTAAGATGATACACACGTTCTGCAAGATCAGAGTCCCCGATTATGTCCAGCATGGCTGCGTCAATGCCAGCGTTTCCCAGGAGTTCGGCTGTCTTGGGGCTAATCAAACCAGTGTGGACTACTACCTTAAGGTCAAGCTCGGATTTGACTCGGCCGATTGCTTCTGCAAATCTGTCAAGAGGAACATGTCCTTTGGAATCCGAGCCACCACTGATGAGAACTCCCTCACCCCCTCGATTCTTCACATCCACACATCTCTTGAAGAGATTCTCTGGGGTGAGCGTGGGCTCCATTCCTGTCAGCAGCATTCCGTCGCAGTGTTCGCAATTTAGGGAACATGCGGTTCCAGTCACGCTGAGAGATACGAAGTTATGGGGATTCGATTGGGCGTGGTCTGGTATTTTGTAAGGATAGGCCGTAGGACTGTAACAGAACAAGCCTTTTCCAAAGCGGCGAAGACGTATTTCAAATGCATCGTTCATCCAGTCTTCTAATTCCTCATCTGAAGCGCCCATCACCTTACGACCATCGGAGAGTATTTCGAAGACCAACGTTCAACCTCTAGTCAGACTGCAAGGTGCCGGCTATTAGGATTATGATGGGACCTATGGGCTCGCACATGAATAATCAACACGTAGGAAGGGGTGAGTTCAAAAGAACAGCTGATGCTGAAGAATCTTAAATAGGAGTGCGGTTAGCAAAGCAAGAGTCCGAGGCCTGATAGAGAGATGAAAGTCGCCAAGAAGATATTCAAGACTGCCCTTGCTGAGGGTAGGACCTTTGTCCTAGAACATGAGGCAAAGGACATAATGAAGGAGTACGGGATACCAATTCCACCGTATGACACTGCGGCAACAGAAGATGAGGCTGCAAAGAAGGCCAAAGTGATAGGATTCCCAGTTGTCCTGAAGATTCTGTCAAAGGATATTCTACACAAGTCAGATGCAGGTGGCGTAAAGATCAATCTCAAGGATGAAGCCCAAGTAAGAGCGGCTTACCAAGAGATAATGAAGAACGCAAAGAACTACGGGAAGAAGGAAGGCATTGATGTGGACCTAAGTCGAGGAGTTTTCATCTCAGATTTCGCTGATATGGGAACAGAGGTCATAGTCGGAGTGACTCTCGATCCCCAATTTGGTCATGCTCTGATGTTCGGGCTTGGAGGCATATTCGTAGAAGTTCTGAAAGATGTCACATTCAGGCTCATTCCGATGACGGAAATCGACGCTCGTGAAATGGTAAGTGAGATAAAAGCAGCGAAAATCTTGGATGGAGTACGAGGCGAGTCACCACGTGATGTTGACGCGCTCGTGGACGTGATTCTGAAGGTTTCCAAGATGGTAGAAGAGAATCCCGAAATCATAGAATTGGACTGTAACCCTACCTTTGTTTACGAGAAGGGCAAAGGTGCACTCGTGGTTGACGCCCGTATCATCATTGAGAGCCGAAAGGAATAGATTCTCTACTCAAGCAATGCATTGAACAGTATCAGGCCCCTCTTAAGATCGGCATCCTGCAATCCATACTCCGATGAAATTTTGGTGCCACTTGCCAGAAGAAGCAGGAGAGCAACAAGTCGTGGAACCAGTCGGGCATATTGAAGCAAGAAGTCTCTGTTGCCGGTTGCGTCCACAATGAGCCCTTCAAGCCTACGAATCATCAGATTGAGTAGCTCAGGAACCCCCTCATCCGGCCTGAGTCTATTGAAGAGGTTAAGGGCAGCTTTCTCGTCACCAAGTAGTGTAGGAGAAACCCCGGTCCTCTCAAGCGTCCCAATTGCGCCCATTATGATAGAATCATAGTGTTCTTCATCGATGCGAGTTAGGCCCATTTCGGCAGCCTGAAGCTGACCGAGAAGCCTCAATGAATTGGTCAAAATCGTTCGGGAGGAACCAGGTGCGGACAGCAGTAATGGTGCCAAACGACCTCCATGCAGACGTTCCAAACGTGCAGCCACTGAGGAATCTAGCTGATGCTCGAATCCAGGTGAAAACCCAATCCTAGCTGCGGCTGGAAGCTTTGGATTGGTTGCCAGGGTTCTGATGGCTGTAAGAGATCTAAAGTCATTCAATGATATGTAGAATAGAAGAATGCGAACAATATCATAAGCGACCTCAAAATCCGCCTCAATGGTGATATTTCGTCCCTGACTCTTGCACATAAACGCACTCAAGAGTATCCAAGCAGATCTGATGGTTGCGCATAACTCTGAACGCCCATTTGCGTCAGCCAAGCTATGCTCTTCAAGGAAACTAAGGAGCTTGTCTGTGGCGCCAGAGATCCTACTTAGTGTGGGAGCATCGACTTGGAGGGAACTAATAGATCTCATGAACTCTCGAGGATCGCGCGAGGGCGGCCTCATAATAAGCCAGGGCGTTTCTCGCGTCATCGTCCACCATTTGGTTGTCGATGTAAAGTAATCAAGAACATCGACTGACATTGTAAGGTCCTCAAGATCAATCACTTCGCTTGAAGCAAGATAAGCTGTGAGTCTGGACCATAGCCCCAAGAATCTTGTCAGATGTGTGGAGAGCCTCTCACCTGCAAGATCCTGATCGGAGAACCGCCCAATAACAGCCTCTATGCGTGTGGGCGCTTCACTATCGAAACGAACCATAAGTAAACCGCGATAGACTTCGACTGGTTTCCTAGCCAAGACTCCACATTCTCCTATCAATTGTGTATCGTTCCGAGTCTACTGTGCACTAGTCGCGTACTATGGTCTTGATTAAATGAAACCTTGTAAGACCAGCGGACAACTGAGGAGAGCTGTGTCTATCACTTACCGTATCTTCGTGATCTGCGTTCATAAGATCGTAGAGCGCGCCAGATGTCTATCCGTCTCACTGCTGGCCAGTACACCTGTGCAAAGTACAGTTCCGAATAGGCTGACTGCCACAAGAGGAATCCGGATAGTCGTTCCTCACCAGAGGTTCTAATGATTAAATCCGGATCCGGA
>DAOWNS010000059.1 GCA_030642465.1 Candidatus Thorarchaeota archaeon
GTAACTGTTTACAATGATGAATGCTTCGACCTTTTCCGAGTTTGGTTCACCAGCTATGGCTATGACGCCTTGAGACCTAGAGATTGTTGGCGGTTTTGCAGTATAGACGAATTTCAGGAAATCAAATCAGACCTTGAGGGAGCTGGAATCCATATCGTTGTGAAACCTTTCCAAGACTTGAAAAATGAACGAAAGAGGAAGAAAGAGATACATCCAGAATTCCTGAAATATGTGGAGTGGTCAATTAATACCGTAGCGAGCGACGACGCAATCTCTCAAGGCTTGAAGATTCTAACCAAGTGCAACCATCCCAATCTAGCTACTATCGTTAAATCACTCCAGAACTAGAAGTCATCCACAGATGCATCTAGTGCAATTAGTTTCTGAAGGTGGGCTGCAAGGCCCCCTTCGAATCTCTTCTTTTTCCAACCTATAACCAACGAATATAGGCGTGTTCTGAGTCCTCCTGTTGTGGCTCTTATGACGGGAAACAACTTTGGTTTCAGACCTGCGAAAATTGATGATCTCAAATCCATTGTAGAGTTATGGATTGAGTCCGCTCGTTTGCATGCTAGGCTTGAGCCGCGTTTCCAGTATGCTCATGATGTCACTCAACCAACGAAGGAATACTACGCAAAACAGCTTCAGTCAGAGAACTCCTACGTTGGTGTCGCTCAGTCAAGTAATGACATCATTGGATTCATCAGTGCGCAAGTTCATGAACGGCCACCAATTCATGTTCCTCGCAGAATGGGCTTCATTGATGGCCTTTTCGTGAAGCCAAGCGTACGTCGTCACGGTATTGGGACCGGCTTATGGCATATGGCTCTCGACTGGTTAAAACAGCAGGAAATCCACAAGGCTCACGTGACAGTGGCTTCGAGGAATCCGGAATCAATTGAATTCTGGCGGAAAAAGGGCTTCAGCGACTTGATGCTCCGTCTTGAGTACGATTGTGTCTAGAATCAGACATTGCCCTAAGTCCCCCTTCAAGCTCTCATATTTCAAGCATTCCAGAACACTATACTCAACCAATCAGGAATGCGAATATTGATATGATTATTTTCCAACATGGACGTGAGGTTAAGAGCATGCAGCTTCCCACATGGGACCTAACAGTCCTCATCGTTATTGTTCTAGTTTCCGTACTCACCTACTGCTTAACTGGCGGCAGATCGAGCCGTGGATATCGTCCTTCCGAAGATGTTCCAAACGTAGAAGAAATCCAACGAGCCAAATAGAATAGCACGTCCTATTCGTGTCCGACCGTTTGAAGGAGCGCCCTTGTTCACAGTCCCATCGTCATGTGATATGCTCTAGTGTTGAACCCGAGCTTGTCGTAGAGCCTCTTTGCTTCTATGGCTTCAGCAGGGCAATACAGAATGACGCGGTCAGCTCCTGCCTTCTTGAGTTCTTCCAGCACCCTACGTAGTAATGCTGTGCCAATTCCCACATTCCTATAGTTTGCATCGACCGCTACAAGCATAATCTCTCCAACCTTGGAGGCTCCCCATCATGTCAGGACTTCACCCGGAATATCCTTGAAATAACCAAACGCAAATCCGACTACTTCGCCATCTTCTTCGGCAACCCAGAACCCATTTGGAAAGAATCTCGGCACTGCTAGATCCGCCTCACTTGTCGTTCCGTCGAAGGCGGCATACTTGTTTGCCAGCTGAAGCACGGCTTTCATATCCTCATATATGAAAATACGAATCTTCAACTTTCCATCACCAATCATCAAAGCCTAGTCTTTTTCGCTTTTGGAGGTCTACTGATTCTCACTGTTGTTGGAGATATGACCACGAATTTGCCATCCATCTCATCAGAGTATTCCCTGAGTGCGTCAGCAATGATTTCTGCTTTAGTGCTGGTCCGAAGTCCGTGAAGGCGTGTCAGGATGACTCCTGCTGAAGCTCGCCTTTGCCTAAAGACAATCTCGCCAAAATCCTTGTCAGCTGTCAGGAGTATCGCATTTGACGATTGTGCCAATTCCAAAACCACATCATCGCTTGCGCCCAATAGATTTTCAGCAATATAATCGATATTAAATCCCTGTGACCGAAGATACTCTACCACAGTCCTCTCGATGCATTCGTCAGCAAGTAGATTCACTCTGCTGCCTCTCCAGCAGGATGAGTGACAGTCGCTTTGAGTGCATCAGACGCAAATGCTATAGCAGCGAGAACAGCTTCGCGACTGAGTTGAGGATAGTCCTTTAGGATTTGCTTAATGGTTTCGCCAGCTGCGAGCTTATCCAATATCAATTCAACTGTGATTCTGGTGCCAGCTATTAGCGGCTTTCCTATCATAACATTTGGATCTGTTATTATGAGATCATCCTGCACCTCAGACACCTCTCTGCTCTGGGAGTAATATGTGTCTGATTGCTTATAACAATCCCGAACAAGTCCCCCCGTATCGAACGACGCCACACAGAAGCAGAATCTGAAGTCATCCACAGAAGCCTCTAGTGCAAATAGTTTCTGAAGGTGGGCTGCAAGGCCCCCCCTCAAATTCTCTTTCTTTTCCTACATTTACCTTGGACAGATGTTGGCTATTCTCTAAGCGCGCTTTCCTTTCTTGCTGTCTAGCTCACGGACACGTTTTTCTATCGCGGCTTCTGACTTGCTGATGCTCTTCTGAAGCTTCTTGAGTTCCTTCTCTCTACCGCCAACTTCTTTTTTCTTGCGATTCTCGGACTCGTAGTATTTCTTGCCTGCATCTATCAGATCCTGTTTTGCCTGGTCGAGTTGCCCTTTCAAACTCTCATAATGTATCTTCTTGGCTTCAGCCGCATTGTGATACTTTTGGACCTCCGCATCTTGATGCGAGCGGACACTGCCAAGCTCGGATTCGATTTGCTTCAGTTTGTTTTGGATAATCTTATGATCAAGAAGCATTGGCCCAAGTTTGGCATCATTGAGATACTCCGGATCATGTATCCCTGCCACTGGTGACTCAATCTTGTTCCCTACTTCTTGCGTCTGCCCAATGACTGCAGCTTCAACGACTGGCTTTGGAGCAACTGGCGGTGGTGCAACTTTCGCTATAGGTTCCTTAGCTTGCAGAGCTGGCATAGCTCGGGAAGGGGGCCCAGGTGAAATTTCGACTTCACCTACTTGCGGTTCCAATTGGGGGACTGCTTTGGGGAGGGGTTTCGAAACGGGCGTCGGCGGACTCGTAGATACAGGCGCAGTGCTCGGTATATCCTTTTCAACGGGCTGGGGAGTGACAATAGGCGGGATTCCGGGTGGTTTCTGCGGTGGCAAATCCGGTTGGGTCGTCAATTCCGGCTCTTGAAACATAGTTTCATCCTGCAAATTCGCCATGCTAGCCATTAGCTCACGCACCTCACTAGCCCTAAGCATCCTAGTTTCAACGATTCCCCCGTCGCCTTCCTCTATGCCAACCTGATCTGCTCGATTGAATGCCTCCTTTGCCTTCTCGAGCTCAGTCTTCCCTACATGACGGTCAGCCGTCCTCATCCTGTTTTGTTGTATTCCGCTCGGTCTAACCAGTTTGCTACTTGTGACGGTTTCCTCTGGCTTAGGAGTTGGAGCTTTTGTGGCCTGTGCTGCCTCAGGAATGTGAGCTACCTCCTTTGGCTTTTCCTTCTTAATTGGTTGAATAAGAGAAGCTCCGCAACGCACGCAGTACTTCCGAGTCACACTATTGCTTCTGCCACACTTGCCACAGACTCTCAAGGTTTACACACCTGTACTAAACAGCACGCCTACTATTAGGTTTCCAAGCTGTTTTACATTTGTCGTGCATGGGCTCAGTGGTAGAATCATAATATACAATTCAGATTCAGTATATTCCTATTGAACCCCGACAGAAAAATGCCGGACAAGAAGGCAACTGTTTATACATCCGCCTTGGCAAGTGGGAACGAGATGAGCGAAGTAGAGATTCTCGTGGAGCCCGCAGAGTCCTTCGAGGACTATGAGGAAGCTTGGTTGGCATGTATGAGTCATGTCCACTGGATTGATGACCGCGGTCCATTTGACTACCACTCGGATGAAGAACTAGAAGAGATACAGGATGCGTTCGACAAGCCTGAGAACACCTTCCTAGTTGCGCGACTGGATGATGACGAAATCGTGGGAGTCTTGGGCATCTTGTCTGATGATAAAACGGGCAGGATTAGGAACTGGGAACCAGGAGTGCCTCCCTTCGAGCGGGGCTGCGGTGTTGCAGATGCACTAATGAGATTCGGCTTTTCGTTTCTGAAGGACAGAGGGGTCGAGAGGGTCAAATGCAGGCTGAGATATCCACTTGACCGTCCAGAGCTCATTTCATGGCACGCCCAACTGTACGATAGCTTTGGGTTCAAGAAGAGTGGATCCATGAGTGTAACGTTGTTGCTAGACCTGAGTCTGTCGATACCGCAGCCCACACCAGAGAACATAGTAGTCAAGACACTTGATGACTTCACATTGGAGGAACTTAGCGAGCTCACAGTAACGGCATTTGCGTCTACCCCAGAGGATCGAGCTGTCCATGGTTTCTACTCTTCAGTCACAGATTACGACCAGAGTCTTCAGATTCAACAGGCAATTAGAAACGGGAAGTTTGGCCACTCTCCGGCGGACTTCTGGAGGGTTGCTGTAGTGAATGGAGAGCCAGCAGGCCTGCTGATAGGATGGATACCTGAATTCAAGCACCGGCCGCCCTTTGGCATAATAGGAGAACTTGGCGTATCCCCGAATTTCCGGAGAATCGGTGTCGCATCCCTTTTAGTCAACCAAATTAACCAGCTGTTCTTGGAACATGGTTGTCAGTATTCATGGGTTGGTACACCGGAAATAAATCGCGGCGGTCTAGAACTCTACCAATCGCTAGGATTTGTTCCAATCATCGGGCTTATCGAGTACGAAGCGACCTTATAGGACTCTCAAGAAGACAATCCTTTCTTTAGCTACGGCCCTCGCTGACCACCTGTCTGAAGACTTCCTCAGCCTTGTCTTGGCTGGGGAACTTGAGTCCGAACCATTTTTTCATATAAAGAATTAGAACCCTATCCTCCACCCATGCAACGGTGTACTTAGAAAGGTCTTCGATTTCCAGCGCCTTGAGAAACTCATTCTCGGCCACATTTTGATCCATTGATTCGAAGTATAGTCCCGCTGCTTTCTTAACCCCTGCCATCGTGTGGTCACCTGAGCCTAGGTATTTGTGAGTCATTAAAAAAGCTCCTACAATCGAGCGTACTATGAAATTGGCTCTGCATTGAGCATGAGGAAAATCGGTTTGCGTCGGAACATAACACTTTATGCCCGGTGTGCATCTTCGCCTGTGCTTAAGGCCCTATGAAATACAGGAGGCTCCAGTGACGACGACTGAAGACTTTGATAATGCTTATGAACGACTTGCTGAGGTTCTCAACAAGATTCCAAATAGCTATGCACACGTGGAGGATGGAACCCATCTCAAGGTCCTCCAATGGATTTTCACACCCGAGGAGGCAGACCTTGCCAGTCGGATGAAACTGCGAGGGGAAACAGTAGAAGAGATGGCGGACCGGCTTGGGCTGCAGATAGAAGGAATGGAAAGCAAGCTCGAAACGATGCACGAGAAGGGGCAGATTCACGCATGGAACTCAAGCACGGGCCGAAGATACGCGCTGATACCGTTTGCAGTTGGAATCTATGAGGAACAGCTAGGTCGCATGGATAAGGAGTTTGCTCAGCTCGCTGAGGACTACTTTGTGAAGGGGGGTGGGGGCGAGCTCTTCAGCACTGAACCTGCCGTATTCAGAGTGATACCAATCAATGAGGCAGTCAAGACTGAGCTTGAAATCTATCCTTACGACGTGGCTGAGGAGATGATCAGAAACGCGAAGTCTTGGGGTCTCCGCGAGTGCATCTGCAAGAAACAACAGGAGTTGCTGGACAACCCCTGTAAGTACCCGAAATCGGTCTGCCTAATCTTTTCTCCAAAGAAAGAGAATGCCTTTGACGAAGACGAGTTAACTCAGTCCATAACGATGGAGGAATCTCTGAAGATACTACATGAAGCCGAGGAAGCTGGTCTAGTTCATTGCACTATGAACATCCAAAGCGGCAACAACTACATTTGCAATTGCTGTACCTGTTGCTGCAATGTACTCAGAGGAGTTTCGCATTCGGGGACACCTCACGCCTTTGTGAAAGCAAACTTCATTGTCAGTGTGGACGGTGAGCTATGCAGCGGATGCGGCACTTGCGTCGAACAATGCCAGTTTGATGCGCTGAGCATCCCCGAAGACATCAGTGTGGTTAATCCAGATCTCTGTGTAGGTTGCGGAGTTTGCGTCATAACTTGTCCTGAAGGCGCGTTGGAACTAAAATCGCTAAAAACCGAGGAAATGAAGGAGCCGGTCGAATCATTCATGGATTGGATGACACAAAAGGCAATCTCCCGAGGCGTTGACCCCTCTGACCTGCTATAGGCAGATTTCCACATGCAGGTCTTTCACCTCCTCCATATCGCTTAAGTGGATGAAGCGCCAAGTATGGATGATTTGATGTATGACAACAGACTCTGACGACACATCTGAAAAGAAGGGCAGAACCCGGCGCCGCTCAAGGAAGTATATTCCGCATCTGGCCGAGTTCTATTTCAGACCTGACCATGACTGGACCACGGATGAAGCCCGCAAGCTATTCGATAAGAGGGCCCACTTGATGGGGGGGATGGCTCTCGATACCGTGCTATTTGATGAGTGTGTTAAGGGAATGCAGCAACTGCCTGAAAGCGCAATCGACTTGATCATTGCTGACCCTCCCTTTGGAATTGACTTCAACGGCAAGAGCGGTGTCTACAATCGCGATGAATCCTTTGTCGTTGATGGTTATTCAGAAGCGCAGGGAAGTTATGAGGACTTTACGGTCGGTTGGATCAACGAGTTGCCACGTGTCATGAAACAACAAGCTTCAGCGTACATCTTCAGTGGATGGAACAACCTGGAGTTCGTGCTAAGAGGTGCCAGAGAAGCCGGATTAGTTCTACTTAACCACATCATCTGGCATTATCCGTTTGGAGTCTTCACAAAGAAGCGGTTCGTCACCAGTCACTACCATGTATTACTGTTCGCCAAGGACCCCCGTGAGTACTTCTTCAATAAGTTTGAGCACTATCCCGAAGACGTATGGAGGATTAAGCGTCAGTACCGGGCTGGCCAAGACAAGAATAGCACAAAGCTTCCTCTGGACGTTGTAAGCAGATGCATTGATTTTTCATCTCGTCCAGGTGATGTCATTCTAGACCCCTTTATGGGAAACGGAACCACGGCAGTGGCAGCCAAAGGGAACTGGCGACATTTTGTTGGATTCGAGGTCAATCAGCGGTTGAAACCAATAATCGATAGTGAAACGCGGAAAACAGAGCCTGGACAGACGTACAGACCATACTCAGAACGGCTGCCATCGATTGAAGAATTGAGTGCTCTTTATCCTCGTGCGTATAAGGAATATCTGAAGACCGAGAAAGCCGGCAAGGGCCGACTGGATTGACGAAACATGGACCCAGAAGATCTCTACCAACGCCATGGGTTTCGCGGTGATAGGTTGGGTGACGCAGTTGCGACAACTGATGTATTCGATAGGCAATTCGGATCAGAGCTTGCCGCATGGGAGCTTGATCTTCATAGAAACTTCAAAGAGCGCTTGAGCGGACAGAAATTGAAAATACGCGGATTCGTTCACCATACAAGGGACAGTTCTCTCATTCTTCTCACTCCCAGTCCGTGGCTCTTGGAAGGGATGTTTGTCTACTTTCGTCGGGACCAAGATCTACCCCTCGATGGAGAGTTCATCGAAGTCACTGGTAGAAGCGTTGCCGTTCCTCGCATACTGGAACGCACACGAGAAACTGTCAGAGCAATCACTGCCGATATAGTGGAAAAGCTGCCAGAAAAATTCCTAACAGAGATTAAACCCCCACTATCGGCCAAAGAACTATCGGGCATGCTCTTTGAGCAAGTCGGAATGGCTGAAGCTAGCAAACGCGTCTTTGCGCAATTATTCATCTCAAGTCCCCCATTCGAGGAGAGTATTGGTGGGCTCACTGCAGGGATTCAAGCGATAGCTTCGCAAAGGCAGGTCAGACAACTGCTTGGTTTCATACGTGATGTGCTCCCACCAACATTTCGCGGAAAAGCTGCGAAACATAGGAGCGTTATGGGTGTCAGTGTGGTGACTCCAAGGCTCTGGCGGATGGATGTGGGGTCTCTGAGTAAGTCCAGAATGGAAAATCTCTGCATCAAGAGAATGGACCCATCCGGTTTCAGAGAGGTATCTCTGAGTGCTCTTACTGATAGCGACACGGGCTTTCTTCCAGACGTTCCACTAGCGCTCACATCAGAAGATTTCTGGGTTGAGCGAAAAGCAGCTTCGGACCTAAGACTACCAATAATCAAGGCCGCTGTCACCTATCAGTTGTTGACTCCAAAAGTTGCTAAACGTTCAATTGAAGCAAGCACAAAGCACGTACTCTCTAGATTGGAGGCCATCAAGGAAAGCTTCGACCTTGAGGATGCATCAATGTCACGGGGAAGTATTCTCGACGCTGACTCGTTAGGTCGGCCCTTAAGCACGGTCCGACTGGCGCGCTCATCAGCTAGAGCATCTTGGAAAAGCAAAGTGACTGCGAGCGATTTGAAGCATTCGTGGAATCGAGTACTTGAGCCTGCGCTTAAAGAATACCTTGAGCTCACTCAGCTGAAGACTGAGGTGGAACGCGACTGGGGGAAAGATCGACCCATACATCACTTCAATACAAAGATACTGA
>DAOWNS010000003.1 GCA_030642465.1 Candidatus Thorarchaeota archaeon
CACGCCTATGTTTCGAAAAACAGGCTGCTTCCGTAGACAAACTTAGAGTAGTTGACGATGCCCAAGAAAGCCCTCCACTAGGCTTCATTGAGATTACTATCAGGTTTCAGAACACTTCCGAGTTTGAGAATTTCCTCGATTGGTTCACCCCTCGTGTTTCGAGTGGTCAGGTGGTCGATTACTAAAGGTTGACTGTAATCACTTCACGAACTAATCCACTGTGCACACGGAATCGTATCTGATATTCAATCTCAAAGCCAAGCTGACGTATGACCTCCGGAACTCCCATGTCGCTGCTATGACAGGTACACATGCTGCCACCGTGTAAAATGATTTCTTCAGCGTTTTCAAACAGGGCGGCAACTAATCGCACAGCCTTCTCCCCTCGGGTGGAACTAGCTCTACCGTATGGCGGGTCTGTAACCACATGATGACAATTCCTGATAGGAGAGCACCTGGCATCTCCCTGAATCAAACTATAGTCACTGTATTGAATACCCGCAAGATTCTTCGAAGCACCCTTCAAGAAACGCCAGCTGAGCTCGAGTCCAATCGGTCTGGCACCAATGTGGGCAATCTCACACAGTATTCCTCCCCCACCGCAGAATGGATCGAGCACAGTTTCATTTGGCATGACACGAGCTAAGTTGCACATAGTCCTAGCTAATAAGGCGTTCATCATGCTTGGATGAAAGAATGGCTTCATCCCAGGTTTTCTCCTCCTTAACTGTCCACGCAGTTGTGACTCCTTGGACATACAGACAAGGATCCTATCAGACATCACCAGAACAAGCACTCGTATATCCGGGTTCTCTAACTGAACCCTTGCGGCTGTAGCCCGCTGAATCTTGTCGCCTAGCTCGACGACGATACTTCTTCTGGCTTCGGGTTTTCTACTATGCAGAAATGATTTGGTTCGGATACTGAAGGTTTCATTACTGCCAACGTTAGATATCAATAGATCATCCGGTATCTCGCGCGCTGCACCGTCCAGTGAATCCGTTTCAAAAATTATCGTTCCAGCTTCTTTCAATAAGGCCGCTCTCTGCAGCAAAAAATCAGTTGGATTCTGTAAACCCTCAATGATTGCCACTCTCTCATACCACGAAACCTCGTATTTTGAGTCTACCATCTGAAGAAGGGTTTCAATCTCGACTCGGGCCAACTCTGCATTCTCACCTGAAACAATAGCGAAGTACGAATTGGTTGACGCACTCCTACTCATATGTTACGTAGTCCTCCCCGCCTGCAAACACCCGCTGAAGTTCTCCGTAAAGGGTTTCGATGCCAGTCATCTCCTTAGCTGACACAGGCACCATGCGTGTCACACCTCCCAAGTCCTCCATCATCCTTAGTATCGACCCAGAATACTCACGGGATAGACCACTCGCCGATATGTTGAGCGCATCATTTAGAATATGGGGTTCTTCTGCCCACTCAACTATCTGGTCTACTTGTTCTTCTGTCAGTATGTCTGGTTTGCTCAGCACATTCAATTGAGGCAATCCAAAGCGGATGTTGATTGACATTCCAAGCAGCATTGACGATAGATACCCTGTGGGAGTTCGAGCAATGTTTGAATCAAGGAGATATAGCGAAAGGGCTGGATCTTTTCCACTAAGGCTCGACACCAACATTGGCCCGGAGTTGCGGTATGCAAAGAGCTCCATCTGCCCCGGGCAGTCCACCAATACATAGCCCCTACCTGTATCTAGTATTTCCTCTCTCAAATCATTGACGTGACTGACTGCCATATCTAACGATGCAACTAAGGCACCATTTGGTCCAAGGCCGAACTGATGCATGACTTCGCCATAGTCTACATACTCTCTAATATCAACGTCACTAGTGTATGGCGGCTCTTCTACACCAGGGTCAAGATTTACTATTGTCACGCTCATCTCAGAAGCAAGCAACCATTTCTCCAGTGATGCGGTGAGTAGTGACTTGCCAGAGCCTGCAGTGCCAACTAGAAATGTAAAGAACATTTGTGGACTCATCTCCGTGTGACTCCTAACGCTCTTTGAGTTCTTCGGTACCACTTACAAGAAGCGAGAACACTCTGTATGTGGTCATCTGACAACTGTATATCGTCAGTTGACGAAATTAAAGTTGGCTTCCACACAACTCTTATCTGCGAAACCTTCTGGAATCCAAACATGGATGCAAGTGAGGCGCTACTTAGGCTTGCCGAAGCAATGGCCGGTGAGATATGCCTTGCAGAGAATAATCCAGGAGCCGTCATGCGAAGGTGGCGGGAGCGCTTCGAAATCTCTCAGAAAGATCTGGCAAAACACCTTGAGGTTTCACCCTCCGTCATCAGCGATTATGAGAGTGGGCGAAGGAAATCGCCTAGAGTCGAAACAATCCGCAGGTTTGTTGAAGGCTTGATAGAAATGGATGAAGCTAGAGGTGGTCGGGTGGCAGTGACGCTCGAAAAACTAATAGCTCCTGAAATTGCCTCCGATGCAATTTTGGACAGTCGCGAGTTTGGGAGCCCCATTCCCGCTAGATTACTAGTTGAAAAGCTCGAGTGTAAGGTGCTGACACATCCGCGACTGCTTGATCGTGACATCTATGGCTACACTGCACTTGATAGCGTAAAGGCCATTGTTGCGCTCACACCCCATCAGCTTCTTCGTCTGTATGGTGGCACAACGCAACGAGCTGCTATTCTCACAAATGTTTCATCAGGACGATCCCCCATGGTTGCCATCAAAGCAAGTCAAATAGGGACATCTATCGCTGTGAAACCTGCGGTTGTAGTACTACAGGGAGTCAAAGAGCTTGACCCCCTAGCAGTGGCAATTGCAGATAGCATCCACCTACCTCTATGTGTGTCGGAACTCAAGTCTGCAGAAGAGCTTATCCGCGTTGTGCAGCAGTTTGGTCCTCAAATATAGAGTCAGCATAATGTGGTGATTAGATTTGGATTTCATAATGGAAATCAACGACCCGATTCATGGCTTCGTCGGCTTGACTGAGTTAGAGTCGAAGATAATTGACTCGGAAACCTATCAACGGCTCCGAAGAATCAAACAGCTTTCGGGAGGACACTATGTCTATCCCACCGCCGAACATAATCGCTTTGGTCATTGTATCGGTGCAATGTACTTGGCCGGGCTCGCAGGTAGACGACTACTAGGTCAACTTGGTCTTGGGAATGACACACTTCAGGACGTGCGAATAGCCGGTCTACTTCACGATATAGGTCATGGTCCTTTCAGCCATGTGTTTGAGGAAGTTTTGGTAGAGGAACGGGGCATGAATCATGAGGATGTCACCGAATGGATTATCCGCAAAAGCGAGTTAGGTGACCTGCTAGAGGATGGCGGAGTGTCCCGGAACAGGATTGCCAACCTCGTTCGTGGCCGCAGGAAGACTAAGAAAGATGCTGTTGTGAGCGGGATAGTCGCAGGGCAGGTTGATGCGGACAAGATGGATTACCTAATACGGGATTCGTTCTACTGCGGTGTCAACTACGGGCTTGTAGACATTCATCGTCTGATAAACAGTCTCGAAGTGTCTGGAGATGGCTTCATAGAGTTTGACATCGCCGCTAGGGGCGCACTAGAATCATTTCTCGTGGCCAGGTATGAGATGTTTTTGAATGTTTACTACCACAAGACTGTACGCAGTGTTGAAGTGCTGCTGGTAAAAATGATGCATGCTGCAGATGACTTACTCCAACTCACAGCTTTCTCAACGCCAGAGGAGTTTCTGGCACTGGATGATATGTCACTAATTTCCAGGCTGCGAGGAGTCGACCCGTCCGAATCGGATGAAGCCAAGGAAACAGCTGAATTGGTTCAAATGTTGGATTCACGGATATTCTATAAATCCGTATTTGAAAAAGTGCTCCATACAGATGATAGATTTGTGTCCAAGATACTAACCAAACGTAAGGTGCGAGAGAGTATCCAAGAGGAGATTGCATCAAGCGCCAAGGTTCCAACTGATGAGGTCATTGTTGACGTTCCAACTCTGCCATCTGTGCCGTATAATCCGCATCAAGTGAATCCAATGGAAATCGGCATCTTCCAAGTTATTGATGGAAAAAAGGTATCACACAACCTCTCAGAATACTCCAACATTGCTGAGATGATGAAAGTATACCTTGATGTAATTCGTGTATACACTTTTGATCGGAATCGGGCAGAAGTAGGAAGGGCGGCGCGTGAGGTCTTTCAAGAAGTCCCAGATGCCGCACTAATTCACATGTGATTTGGGCATTCCCAATGCACTCATCTTGCAGAACAAAGAATTGCGCGCAGACAAGATCTCGCCTGACTGATTGCCCATGACGAATTATCTGAAACCTTGTACAACGTCTTGAATGATATGCAACCTATGTGGAGGTTAAATAGTGACCTCGCGGATTCTACATTGAATCTAGTATCCGCTCGGGAGCTGAACACTTGACCAACGACCTCAATGATGCACTGCACGCAATCAAGGTAATATCTGGAGTCGAAAATGTTGTAATGATCCAAAAGGATGGTCTTCCGGTTGCTAGTGCCGGGGTATGGTTCAGTAAGGAGGAGGTGTTCGCAGTTGCGGCATCTACCTGCGCGATATTTGGTGTGGCGAAACTAATTCATGGGGATTTCAAATATCTTCTAATGGAATCCGAAACCTCGAAAATCTTCTTGGCATCACTCCCGTATGACCCTGACTACTTCTTAGCTATCACCACCGCACCAAGAGTCAACCTTGCAGCCCTATTCATCGAGATGAAGGATAGTCTTTCACGCATATCCTTCCTTTTAAGACAGCATTTGGACGGCATACTTCCGCCACTCCGCTCGTATAATATGGGTGAAACACAGCAGGTGCTGAGCAGGTTCGCAGTAGCTGAAGGCAGTCAAGCAACATATTCCATTTCACGATCAATAATGTCATTGAATCGGTCTCAAGCTCTTGCTCTCAGAACCATTTTGCGACAAGTCCATGATAGCATTCCAGATATTGAATCGGTCTTCTTAGCTTTAAGTGGTGGAGTTCGCGTTTCACTGGACGCATTCGCAAATGATAGACTTGCAGCAATGTCTTTTGCTCTATATGATGCATCCGAGCGAGTAACCCGTACCCTCCGCAATAGCTCACTTCAAACCGTGTTGTGCGAAACCGAACGTATACGTCACGTAATCTACTCAGTTCCAAATGGTGTTTTCAGTCTGTGGGTGGATCGTAGCAGTCAGAAACTCGGTCTTATGAGGCTCTTATTGAAGTACTATATCGAAGAAACCCGACGGATACTGGAAACAGCATCAATGATGAAACCTGCAATTCCTGATGATTTGAAGGAGCTGCTGATGTCCAGCGGCTCCACAGAAAATCTACTTCTCACGAGGCGAGATCCATGACATATTCCATAATGAGAATGATTGAGATGATGGGTGACGAGTTCCCACTTCTATTGAATGCAGTGCTTTCTCGTTTTCCAATCATTATAGCGGGCGGGGACATCGAGCTAGTGGATGACATTGCTAATAGCATTCCGATGCTCTGCTCTCATCGCCATAAGATTGTATTTTGGCGCGATTTCACATCAGAAGAAGAGATTCTGTCAGTATGGGAGGAGGAGAAACATAACTATGAGGTAAACAGAACCATTGTCTGCTGCCTTTCAGCCAATCTCAGATTGGCTTTGGACCGCATCAGTCGCTTCTCGGGCTGGATTATTGCTATGCCTCTTGGTGCAACTGTCCTCGGCGTACATGTGACTGAAGAAACCTTACAGGATGCTGTCATTCGTATTCTACAGAGTTCCGAAAATTGTGGAGTACTTCGGGTGGATTCACCATCGTCTATTAGATTCTCACTCGTACAGCCAAATGCTGGAAGTCTAGACCTCGAGAAACGCATCGTAGGCAAGATAATCACCCGAAAGCGTCAGTCACTGGAGAGAATCCGGCGTCTTCTGAAGAAATCTCTTCGCGGACTCAATGTGTCGGAGCATATCATAGCCTCCGTCATGAAGCTCGACGATGAGGCTGAGAAGCTCACACACGATGTATTTGATGAGGAAATAGACAGCTATGTCCACGCAGCTAGACGGGCAGTAACTCTTCTATCAAGGATACGTCTTGCTAGAGAACTGGGTGCGCCTGCCGCTTTGACTGCACGAAACCTGTATGAAGCGATAGGGTGGGACGGCGGACAGCTTCCGGACTTGATACGGTTCATGCGAGCCGAGTGGCACGAAGATTTTTCCGACTGTGTCAAGAGTGGCGCTCTCTCAGGTCTGGGTGCTTGGGTGGACAGCATGTGGGGAACGTAGAGTGGGAGGATGGTCATTTGATCATTGATTATGGCAACCGGACGATTGGGCTCAAAATAGTATTCTTCGGACCAGCCATGAGTGGAAAGACCACAACAATCAGATGGCTCTTTTCAGAACTAGGCATTACAGAGAAGCTCACATCGATAGAGAACACGCTGGGTAGAACCATGTTCTGCGATTTCGGAACAATTCCCTGCAATCTGAGTGATAGTTGGAGAATCAATGCACATATCTGGTCCGCAACTGGTCAGGACTTCTACAGATCGACACGTGAAGTTGTTTTAGTTGGCGCAGATGGTGTTGTATTTGTGGCAGACTCTCAGGAGCATCTGCTTGATGAGAATCTTGAGAGTTGGAATGAATTGATGGCTATGATTATTGAAGGGGATCGTCCTCTTCCAATTGTTGTCTGTCTCAATAAGCAGGATTTACCAGATACAATCAATGAGGAGCGTCTCAGGGAACATCTCAATCTTCCATTATCAGTACCAGTATTCAGAAGTGTTGCCATGAGTGGCTTCAATGTAATCGAGGCATTTCAGCTTCTGTTTCAGCAGTCTATGCGTACGAGCGCCATGGCACAAACGACTCCATGACTCCTGCAATTATGGCCAAGCTATCGATTCTAACGATTACTTTATACGAGTCGAGGTTTCTGCTGCACTATCAAGGCTCTGCACAGCCATCTCTCTACGTACTTAGTCAGTCGAGGCAGTCCCATTGAAGTCAGCCCCAAAAGAAACTCGGTTTGTGTTTGTAACAGGGGGCGTGCTCTCCGGAATCGGGAAAGGCGTTACAACCGCATCGATTGCTAAGACATTTCAGTTCCGAGGGTACACAATACGAATAATCAAGATTGATCCATACCTCAATATTGACCCAGGCACACTCAATCCCACAGAACACGGCGAAGTCTTCGTTACCGACCAGACATGGTCATTCAAGCCAGTTGATGACGTCGCATTCAAGATATCAGAGATTGATCAAGATTTTGGCACCTATGAGAGGTTTACTGGGACTGAGGTTCATCCGTTTCAGAATATAACCTCTGGGCAAATTTACATTTCAGTAATCTTGGAGGAACGTAAAGGGGCTTTCTTGGGGCGAACTGTGCAGATAATCCCGCACGTAACCGAGAAAATCAAATCGAGAATTCTGGAAGTTGTTAACCAAGAACCAATCCCGGACGTTCTACTTGTGGAGATTGGTGGGACAGTTGGCGACATAGAGGCGATGCCCTTCTTAGAAGCAATTAGGCAGTTCATTAGTGAGGTTGGTCGAAACAGAGTTGCTTTGGTCCATGTGACTCTGGTGCCATTTCTGGCATCGGTTGGTGAGTTCAAGACAAAACCCACTCAGCATAGTGTGAGGACTCTCCAAGGACTTGGTCTGCAGCCGGATATAGTCGTGTGCAGAGCTGAGTCTGAGCTGCCTGATGCTGCACGGCAGAAGATTGCACTATTTTGCAATGTGCCAGAAGACCGAGTCATTTCAAATCCAGACATCCCTGTTATCTACCGACTTCCCCTTCATTTTGAGGAACGTGGTCTTGGTGATATCATCACTGACCACCTTGGTATGGACTCAAGAATTCCGGAAACTGACTCATGGACCAAGATAGTGGAGTCATTTGAAAACATCACGGAAACCGTAGTAATTGCCATGCCCGGGAAATACACCACACTGAGCGATTCGTACAAGAGCATCAATGAGGCATTGACGCATGCCGCCGCGGAGTATGGAGCTAGCGTTCAAATCAAATGGATTGAAACTGAAGAAAGCAGTGACGAAGCGAGTCTTGCGGAGGCTCTTTGCGAAGTTGATGGTATTCTTCTCACACCTGGATTCGGTTCCCGTGGGGTTGAAGGAATGATCAATGCCGCAGCAATTTCATTTACGTCAAAAATCCCCTTCCTAGGCATCTGTTACGGGGCACAGCTTGGATCTATTGCCTTTGCTAGAACGACAATGGGATGGGAAGGTGCTCATACAACAGAGGTCGACCCCAACTGTCTCTACCCAGTAATAGATATGATGGACGATCAAAAAAACACCAAAGACAAAGGAGGGACCATGAGGCTATGTGGTCACGATGTACGAATCGTAGAGGGGACCAAACTGCACAGCATATACGGTACAAATCAAGTTAGAGAACGCTTCAGGCATAGGTATCACCTCATTTCACGCTATGTAGATCGTATGGCTGAAGAAGGAATGATTGTATCTGCGCATGACTCAACAGGGACTATAATCAATGCAATCGAGCTTACAAATCACCCCTTCTGGATTGGGGTACAATATCATCCTGAATTCAAGTCACAACCGGGCGCACCGCACCCTCTATATTCCGGGCTAATAAGGGCCGCTTTGGATTATAAGAGAGAGAGGGGAACTTAGTGGACAAACAGCTCGACCACGCTCTATCCAAACTTGTTGAAGAGATAGACCGGGTCGAAACTACCCGCAAGAGATTCGGTGCGGTCATGAAGAAAATAAAGGGACATATAGACCTCTCGAGGTTTCCTGCATTAGTACCTGATACAATGGAAACCTCTCTGTTGAAGAAGCTAGAACCAACAAGCCTCTCCGGTCTCCGAATCGCTGGAATTGACGGTGGGTTGGTCCGGAAACGGTTCAGATCAATGGATATTCTCCTCACTCGCGCAGTTGCAGTCGTATTCCAGTTCGGACGTGAAGATGGTCCTGATGTGGAGTTCTATCCCGAAGCCTTCCCAGAGCCAAGAATCACACCTGTGCTGCTCGCATTGCAAAGTTCTGAACTTGATCAACTGGCTTCTCTTGAACGAGTTGCGATTGAGCTTGAAGCAACGATTTCCGTGCTCGACGAGTTCCACACAGATTTGATTCTTATTGACGGAAGCCTCTTTTATCATCCAAGAGACCGACCACAGCGTGGATCGGTTGCATTTGCGAAGTTCCAGGAAGTCATGGCTCTTTACAGGCAGCTCTATCATAAATCCCGAAAGAAGAAAACAACTTTGGTCGGGATAGTGAAAGACAGCCGTTCCACGCGAATGGTCCAAATACTAGGTGAGTTGCTCCCGCACATCATTCGGGATTCATCTGTTTTCGAACTCATGCAAGATGTCGACTATCGTTGGCTTCTCAAGGTTTCAAGAGATTGTGGGCTCCTTGATACTTTCATGGAGTCGGGTGAGAGAACTTTCGCTTTCAGGTACTCGTCAGAACTAACACACAATGTAAACTCGGCGAATGATGAGCTGTCCATTTGGTCATCATCAATTTGGGTCACATATCTCAAGACGGCCCAAGATGATTTACCATTGAGGATTGAGGTCCTCATGGATCAAGACGACAAAGATACAAAGAAACTGGATCGGGCTCTCTCAGCGGTCCTCCCCCTGTCTTGGCAGCATCCTGAGTATGGCATTCCTACTCCGATCCTAGAAGCTGACGCACGAGCACGGATTACTGGCCACGAAGCTCAGCTGATTATAGATCGTTTGATGGCACTATCCGGACTTACATACACAGTTCTTGAAAAGAGACGATCCAGAAATCCGTTTGGTGGAGGATGAATATAATGGAAGAAGATTATCAATCAAGTAGGCTAGGAACAGTCATCTGCACAGGAGATGGCCCAAATGTCCTAGAGTTCTCATTTGTGACAGAGGGTGCCTCCAATGAGATCATGGTTCGACGAGGGGAGTTTGTTTCCGTTGTGACAGAAAATGGAACAATTATCGCAAGAGTTCAGAACCTAGTGAAGACAAATCGTTACTATCAACATGCCGAGGCTGTGAGAGAGTATCAATCTCGAGGCGAGCCTCTGCGCTCGATATTTCCCACAGATCGTTGGCAGTATACAGTTGCAGAAGCACGTGTTCTAGGATTTTGGACTGGCAATCGAACGGTTAGACCATACTTCACTGTTTCGCCGGGAGCTGTGGTACGAAGGGTTGACGAGGCGATACTTTCTGCTTTCCTGAGGCTTGATACGAAAAGTGGTCTTAGACTAGGCCATCTTGGTCACCACGAACTCGAATTCACACCATCACTCGATAGACTCCTATCGAAGCATCTAGCAATACTGGCAATGAGTGGTGCTGGCAAATCGTACTTTGTATCAGTGCTTCTTGAGGAACTGCTCTCCCGTAGAAAAGATAACGGTCGTCTCGCCGTAGTAATCGTTGATGTTCACGGCGAATACAAATATCTGAAGGATATAACGGCAAACGACTTGAGCGTGCCTGACGCTCAATTTGAGGTTGAACACATTCGCGCGTCACATATCCAAATTCCTGCCCAGAACCTATCTGCCGAAGCATTGAGGTCACTCGTGGCTGACATGAGTGCAGTTCAAGTTCGTGATTTACGACGGAGTGTTTCGGAAATGAGAGCAAGTTCGGATAGTGGTTACACTCTTCGAGAACTTATCACTCATGTGAAGGACGATGAAACGATTAGCAAGAACACTCGTGAGGCATTGGTGAGCTGGCTAGTTGGTCTAGATGACACCGGTCTTTTCGGGCGAGAACCAGTGCCAGATTTAATGGAAATCATTCGGCCCGGCAAGCTTACCATCATTGATTTGAGCGACTTTGTATCGCTTAAGAAAAAACAGATTATCGTTTCACATCTTGCTAGCGAGCTTCTTTATCTGAGACGACAAGGGAGGATACCGCCATTCTTGTTGGTCCTCGAGGAAGCTCATCAATTTTGCCCGGAAAGCAGACATGAACTTGCACTTCCAAAGACACGGATTGAAACAATAGCACGCGAAGGACGTAAGTTTTTTGCAATGTTGTGCCTGATTTCACAGCGCCCGGTAAAGCTATCAACAACAGTTTTGAGTCAATGCACCAATCAAGCGATACTCCGATGCACCAATCCCTATGATCTTGAACACATTGGCCGAAGTAGCGAAGGCATTGACCGTCAATCATTGGAAACAATCACAACACTTGAAGTTGGAGAGGCTCTATTTGTGGGCGAAACTGTTTCCGTTCCCACTTTCGTGAAAGTTCGCAAACGTCATTTCGAGCCGCGGGGATCCACGCATGACTTGCTTCGAGCAATCAAGAAAGCGGACAAATAGAACTCCGAAAAAACCTTTTGAGGAGTTTCATGCCAAATAAATCGCAATTGCAAGCATTGGGAGTGCAACTAAGTGGCTGATGAAAACACAGATGAAATCCGTCGACTAATCGACTCGCTGCAAGCAGGGATGGTTGAGATGTTCGACCAGCTTCGTGAACTACGACGTCGTTTGAATCTTATCGATGACGAACTGACTGGCTCAACCTCCTCAGCAGTTCAATTGTTTACAGAAGTTAAGAAATCAAAGGCACCTATCATCCCCTCAACGCCCTCTCCGCCTAGCGCATCTTCGCTTGATCAATCTGTAGGGGAGAGTACAAAAAAAACCGTTTCGCCTCCAATTGCTTCTGCAGCTATTGATACACCGGGAACCGAAGAGTCAAACTCCGAAACGCATCCGCCAATTTCAGACGCTCGGGTTGCACGCGTGCTGGATCCAATCACGCACGAGCTGCGTACCGGTGAAGCACCGGCAGATGTCTTGGCTGAATATCTCCAAGCGGCCAAAGAATATCTATTCAGTGATGAAACGTCATTCAATAAAGTGGCGAGTGACATGGATGTTGTGTTGAAGTTCCTGAAAGCGCGTGAAAAGAGAACCATCCGCCCAGAGGAACGTGATAACATACTAACTCGCATTCGGCGCTGGAAAGCAGCACTGAGCATTTGACATGCCCATTATTAATCTGTCAGAGTTACAAATCGATAACGATGCGTTTAATTTTGGTTCTTGAAATCTTCCTCAAACCATGTTGACCGGGCTCGTATCTACACCCAAGCAGATCAGCTTCTTGTAGAATCTTAATCTGTGCACTGGCATTGGCTTCCGTTCCGCCAAGATGCCTGGCAACCCGTGTAACGTCCTTTTCTCCCTGAAGAAGGAGCTTTAGTATTTTTAGGCGAGTGCCTGATGAAAGGGCACGTCCAATGCGTAGTATCGCGTCGTCATTGCTTATCTCTAGTGATTCTGACAGCTGTCACACCTCAGTTGAATGAACATTTTCTTTAACAGGCTTTAATAATTGTATTGATTCTGGCTCTTTCGAACATCTTTTTATTATAATAACTATCATCCCAACATTTGAAGAAATTCAACTATTTGCGACTTCTGCATTCCGTCTACCCTTACTCGGTATTGTATCTTCTTGCACATCCAACAAACCCACACAGCGAGTGGAAACTTTGTTTGCGATCATCTGACTGGATTGGCTCGTACGGTCTTGATTCTATGTTAACTCTTATAGCCAAATCCGAGAAGGCCATATTGAGTGCTAAGCTTCATGGGCGATGACAGCGTTTTCGTAATGGGGTTCGATATACTTCCCTCTAAGAGTCCACGCTCGAAGACAGCTCCAAAGTTTGCCTGTGTGATAATGCGAAATGGAGCAGAATTGAGTGAATACGCCGAGATATCACGCGCCAACTTGTTGAGGCTAACCCGGGAGATCAGCCCCAAATGGCTTTGCACAGACAACATTTTCGAGATAGTACCTGACAGCAAATCATTGTTCAAATTTGTTGAGAAATTACCTCATGAAACTCGTCTTGTTCAGGTTACGGGTGTTCCTCCACGCCAAATTGCTCTCAAGAGGCTTGCCAAACGACATGGACTCAGTGTTCGCGGCAAGCCAACTCCACTCGAATCCGCTCGGCTTGCAGCACATCTTGCGTGGCTAGGAGTCGGACACAGCTTAGAGTGCTTTGGCGAACAAACAGAAATCAAGGTGACACGCGGACGAAAGATGGGGAAAGGAGGGCAGAGTGCCAATCGGTACCGCCGGAAAATCCACTCTGAGGTCCAACAAATGACCCGCTTTGTTGAATCTCAGCTCAAGACAGCAGGAATCGAGTACGATATTGATATCCGACGCTCAGACTTTGGCTATGCCAGTTCCCGAATAGTCGCGTATGCTCCCTTGCCCGTTATTACCCGCCTTGTTGAGCGCAAACGCGGGGGGGATTTCAATGTCTTAATCACACCTGTAAGAAAGCGGACCGAGTTCGTTCCACTAGAGTCTGGTCCTGTTTCTACGCAACTTCAGCCTAGATTTTTCATCTTGGGCATCGATCCAGGCACGACTGCAGCGATTTGCCTTTTGTCACTCGATGGTCGCGTCCACCTTCTCAAGAGTAGGAAAAGTTTCACCAGGGCTGACATCATACGCTTGGTGTATGAACACGGAATTCCAGTGATGGTAGCTACAGATGTACCTCGTATTCCTCACTTTGTCGAAAAGATTGGCAAGACAGTGAACGCTAAGATATACGCTCCTAGCCGACCGATTCCTGTGGCAGATAAGCAGGAGCTGGCAAGAGAGTTAGCCGATGTTCGAATCAGAAATGCACACGAACGTGACGCATTGACCGCTGCAGTTTACGCATACAGGAGCATGTTGCCAAAGTTTCAGCAGATAGAGCATAAGGTGCGGGAGGAGCAGATTGCTGTTGATCGGTCTCATCTCAAAGCCTTGATTCTCAAAGGCATGTCTATGAATGAAGCCATCTCAAGTTTGATTCAAGAGGAATCAGAGCCAATCGATATCGAGCCTGAACCTGATAGCCAAGAAGAGGAATTGACTCAGGAACGGTTTGATGCAATTCGCTCTAAGTTAGACGCTCTTCGAGTAGAGAACAAGCTTTTCGAGGATAGAGTAGAGGATCTAGAGCGACTAGTTGAGTTCTTGAGGTTCAGAGAGAGCGAGTTGACATACAGCCTTGATATAATCGCTCAAAAAAATCACTGGAAGGTCAAACGCGACCGTGAGGTAGTTAAGAAGCAATCAGAACTGAAGCAGGCTCAACGAGATATTAAAACACTCAACAAACAGCTGAGAAGTCTTCGAAGCCGTTTGACTCAACTCAGGGGGGTCAAGCATCTTGAGATGCGTGGTGATATGCTGGCAGTGAAAGCCCTTGAGAAGTTTACGCAAGAATCCATTGAGGAGTACACTAGCAAAGTTGCCATCCTGAAACACGGCGACATAATCCTCTTTGAAGACGCAAGCGGTGGTGGACCCACTACTGCACAAATGCTGATTGACCGTGAGATTCGGGCAATCATTATTGACACACCACTTTCTCATCTTGCAAGGGCGGAGCTTGTTGACGCTTTAATACCAGTCATTGATGCGAATGAAGTCGACCTGAAGAGAGTAGATGAATTTGCCTTCGTTAACAGAAAGAAATTCGAGCACCAGCTACAGGAATTCATGAAACGCGTTCAAGAACAAGCGCGGGTAAAGGGCGAAGACCGCCTTGTGGCTATGGTTGAAAAGTACAGGCAAGAAACTGAACGCTAGTCACTGAGCACGTAACCCATTCACTCAGGAATTTGAATCCAAAGGATGTTGTTTCCTCTAATCAGAATTGACCCGTATTTCGCCTTTGTTTCATCATTCTCAAGCTCTACCGCATCTCCAAGTGTCAGATTCATGTACTGATCACACCTTGTTAGGCGTCCGCGGAAGATACGATCGTCTTTGAGTTTGATTGAAACTATGTCGCTAAGGCGTTGCTCTAGAGCCTTAATTGGGCTATTTTCTGCGGGCACGGGTACTTCCTCATTGGGGTGGCTTGGGCGGCGATTATAAACCCTTTGCTCCCTGAAGGCAGAATAGTCGCAACGAAAGAGTATTTGCCTAACTATTTCACACTAATAATTACTTGAAGAACAATCATATGCGGGAATGAAAGACCATGTCATTACTATGCTTGGGGTTGGAGGGAACTGCACATTCGTTTGGAGCCGGTGTTGTGTCCAGCAAGGGTGAAGTTCTCTCCAACATTTGGCATATGTTGTCTCCTGCTGAGGGAGGAATTCATCCACGGGAGGCCAGTCGCCATCATTCTGACATGGGTCCTGGGATAATTAGGCGTTCACTGGAGGAGGCGGGGATCAGTCACAACGAAATTCAGCTTGTTTCTTTCTCAAGAGGGCCTGGACTTGGACCTTGTCTGCGAACCACCGCAACAATGGCCCGCACGCTAGCACAGAAACTATCAGTTCCACTTATTGGCGTGAACCACTGTGTAGCACACATTGAGATAGGTTGTCTTGAATCGGGATTTGAAGACCCTGTAACAATATACGCGTCGGGGGGAAATACACAAGTCATAGCTTTTGCCGGTGGACGTTTCAGAACATTCGGCGAAACACTTGACATAGCATTAGGCAATATGCTCGATGTCTTTGGTCGTACAATTGGCATGAGCTTCCCTGCTGGCCCGTCCATTGAACGTAAGGCTGCAGAAGGGGTTGAATATCACCAACTTCCCTATTCGGTCAAGGGCATGGACCTGAGCTATTCAGGCATGTTGACTGCCGCCAAGAAACTCCATTTAGAGGGGGTCCCTATTGCTGACATATGCCTAAGCATTCAAGAAACCGCATTCGGGATGCTTGCCGAGGTTGCAGAACGTGCAGTTGCTCACACGAAGAAGAACGAACTTCTCCTTACTGGTGGAGTAGCCCGCAATAACAGACTCACTGAGATTCTCGAAGGTGTAGCAGAACGTCACGGTGCCAGCTTTCACAGAGTTTCACCACCTCTTGCCGGTGATCAAGGAGCAATGATTGCTTGGACGGGCATTCTCCAACATCAAGCTGGAGATGAACTTCCCATATCTGACTCACATGTAATGCCCAAGTGGCGCACCGACGAACAGGACATAATCTGGAGGCGCAAACTCTGAAGAAGCAGTTGCTGACACTTGGGGCTGAATCCGCAATTTACAAAGTTGAATACTGGGGCAGGACTCTTGCACTCAAGTGGCGCCCCATCAAACCCTATCTACACAATGAAATAGACAAACTGCTTAGAACATCCCGAACCAGTAGGGAGTGCAAGATGCTGACCTTTGTACGCACACTGGGAGTCCCTACTCCAGCTGTGTACTCTGTTGACATCAGCAATCACTTAATTCTAATGGATTTCATCGAGGGTCAGCAGTTCAAACAGCTTGCTAGCGTTTCGAGCAAGAAAAGAATCACCACGCTTTGCCGCGAATTCGGAAAACTGCTTGGTACTATGCATATGAGTGATGTAGTGCATGGGGATCCGACAACTAGCAATGCAGTTGTTGACACGCAATCTAAAATGTGGCTTGTAGACTTTGGACTAGCAGAGAAGAATGCAACTATTGAGATGAAGGGTGTCGATATGCATCTTCTCCGGCGCGCCTACGAAACCACACATTGGGATCTCCAAGAAACTATGCTGGAATCCACAATGGATGGCTACATCGACATATCAGGCGATAACGCAGAGCCAGTCCTTACAAGAGCAAATAAGATTCGTGAACGCGGACGTTACCATTGATAATCATTTAGAGCATTGAAATGAACTGGGATACCACGAATCTTCTTCTAGACTGCAATCAGTTGACGCGAGCCACAAGAATAGGTTTATATTTGCAGCAAAAGGCGGAGGGAAATACACGGTTTCTCAGAGCTCTATGAGAATTGTAAGAGGCAATCCTGATGGCAAGAATGCACACTAGACGCAAAGGTCAGTCTGGAAGCAAACGTCCCTCAACATTACGCGCGCCAGAGTGGATTGATAAAGAAAAGGATGCAAAGTGGGTTGAGGCCAAGGTTATTGAGCTTGCCAAGGCCGGGAACACGCCTTCAATGATAGGGCTGATCCTTCGTGATCAATTTGGCATACCCTTGGTAAAAGTGATAGCAGGCAAACGAATTCTTGATATCTTGCGCGAGAACGAGCTTGAGAGAAGAGTTCCTGAGGACCTTCGCAATATGATTGCTAAAGCCATTACAATTCGTAGACATTTCGAAGAGAACAAGAAGGATTATTCCGCCAAGCGCAGCATTCAACTTATTGAAAGCAAGATACACCGGCTGTCGAAGTACTACAAGAAGACCCGTGTTCTACCTCCCGATTTCAAATACACTCCAGCCGAAGCTGCTTTACTCTTGAGATAATCTTATCACACTGAGAGAGTTTCTCTGAACTGAAATGAGTAAGAAAGCTCGGAGAGCCTCCAGTTTCAAGTCCCTTGAAAAACAATCAGAACAAGTCACTTTCAGGAAGGACGAGCACATCCTTATTATCAGCTCTCCGTATCCCGTAGCAACCCTATCAGCTGCGCTGCTCTCTACAGCTATTCTGAGATCCAATAGACGCCTTCACATCACTTTCGCTAATCCTCATCTGAACGTTGAAGAAATCAATAATATTCGGAAGACACGCCCCAATTCAGCTGTAATTGCTGTGGGGATTGAGGTTGTTGGCAAAGGACGCCTGAAGAAGGGAACAAGCTATCCAGTGTTCATAGGCGGGATGTTTCACTCCAGGCATGATGAGTCGCCCAGCATAGGAGCTGCAAGTGACGTTGCAGCAGCAGCTTTTATTCTGGCCAAAGAGAAATTCAAAGTTAATGACAGAGCACTCCAACTGGCTGCCGCAGGCGCATTGATTCACACTACTTCAAACATGCCTGCCAAGGGCGCATCACGAAGAGTTATTGCACTAGCTGAAAAGGAAGGTCTGCTGAAAGAAAGGAAGGGATTCAAGCTATTTGGAAGCAATTTTCTTCCAATGATTAATGCCCTTTTGTATAGTACATTCCCATACTTGAAGGGTATCAGTGGAGTCCAGGAGAGGTGCGAACACATCCTTGAAGAAGCAAATATTCCGATATCCAAGCGTCGAGGTCCCATAACCTCATTGGATACGAAAGAGGCACAACGTTTGACCTCACAACTCATTCCCAACCTCGATTCAACCGCAATTCTAGGTGTTCTTGGGCAAGATTTTGCTTTCCCAGCAGAAAGTGAAGAGAGCCCCATGCACTTCCTGTCGGGAATCAAAGCGCTTTCACAATCGGCATGGAGTAGATGGGATCTAGGGGCATCTGTCGCAGTATGGATGGGCGACCGTGCTAGAACAATGAAGTCATTCATTGACTCGCACATGGCACATACCCGCGATGTCATTGCAGGCATGCAGAACCTGGCATCATTTCTTAGCAATGCGACTTCTGAAGGCAGCAATCTGGATATGGTTGTAAGAATTCCACTTGTTGGAACTCATGAATCTGTGCTTCCTGATGTTGCACGAATCGCTCTGCAATCATATCTTGCTAACGGAAATGGGTTTGTGATGCTGACCACAGAGGCCTGCACCGAAGTTGCCTGGGATGTCAAGAAAGCGAACCTTTACGAAGTTACCAAAGCTATGGACAGTCTTGGATTGGTTTCAGTACCAACCTCAGCTAGCTCACTCAAGCTGGAAACAACATCGTCAGGTGAACAAAAAACAGCTGCAGATGCCCTCTATTCCCTCGGAGGTAGCCGCCCATGATGAAAGTTCACTTGACCATCAACTTCGCAGAAGACGCATATGCAGGCAGAGTACTGGAGTCGGTATCGCCTGACAACTTGCCTTTGCCGCCTGGGCTGGAGATTGAGATATCCAGAAATGGTAGAACACTCTCATGTGTGATTGAATCCACCCGTGGACTGGACAGCTTGAGGGCCACCCTAGAGGATTTGACATCAGCCATTGATCTTACACTGAGAACACACGAAGCAATCGACTGAACTATCTCAGTTTCAACAATCTATTCACTGCACAATGCTGCCACTGAGCTCCATGCATATGGCTTCGGCTTTCTTCCCAGCTTGGTTTGCCATCTCTTGTGTGATGAAGCCCCTTTGAACTGCTCGCTTGAGCAGGTGTTGATCAATGACACGCGTTTTGCCCTCTGCAGGATCTACTACGTCTATCTCAAGGTCGACGTAGCGGATTCTACTTGGGCTATTTCCATTGCTAGGATACAGCTCGACTCCGGTATTGATATTCACGTAGGTGCCTTTCAGCTGGTCCTCGCAAGAGTAGTACTTGGTCACCAGAGTGAGAGCTCCCGGAATCACATGAGTTATCGCATAATCGCCTTCATCACTAACAACATCGACATTATTGGTATTGTCCGGGGCAATCTTCAGCTTACGGTTCGTATGTCGGAATTGTCTTCTAATTGAAAGACCGCTTGAATTAGTTTCAACAACTCGGCCTCTTGCCAAGATTATATTCCGACCGTCTAGCTTGACGTGTTCAATATTGATAGCGTCATCAACCCTGGGCATGTCCTGACTGACCACCTTCTCTAGCTTAGAGGCGAAGTAAGCTCTTTCATTTGGACGGTCCTCTATGACCATCTCTGCAAACTCCACGAGCGGTGCGTATCCAGCACTCATGTAGAAGTGATGCCGGCCAAGCGTAGGTCTAATTTCCTCTCGAATCTTGTCGAGCGCTGTTTTCACCTCAGCTGGGAACTCGATGTCAGCATTGCTTGTACCCTCAAAGACGAGCCCAGGGGAAGATTTCTCATTGTACATGGAATAAACCTGTTGAGCAGTGTCTAAGAGATAATCCACTTCATCGCGAAGTTCTTCTTCGGCCAGCCCCTCAGCTGCAGTCCTCCATAGTATCCCCCAATCCTCGGTGTGTTCTCGAATTCTTCTTCCCAATGCTATCAGGTCATCTCGTGTTTCCGGGTCCTTGATTTTAGTGCTAAGTCGAACTACAGGCTCTGGAAGAAGAACGGCTGAACGACCAGGAATGGTGATACTGGAGGAGAGAACGGGTGCTCTACGTCCGTAATCGTGTGCCCTGACCTGCACCATGACATGAGACCCCGGTTTGAAATCCCTGCTTGGAAGCAAACCAGATAGCTCTCCAAGATCAACTCTGATCTGACCAGTTCTCTCATCCTTCCCCAACACACGACCCTTATAGATGGAACTCTTCGCCACTCTGGGCGTTCGTGTGATGATCCATCCAAGACGCCTCCGCAGTACATCAGTAATTTTTGTCAGGATTGACTCATATGCAATAGCCACAATGCCCTGAAGGTCACTCCTGTCCCATATGTCAACATCTGGAATTTCCCTTCGGAAGGGTAAACCGAATCTTCTAGCCACTTCAGGGATGGGTTGTACAATCTCGAAATGATTCTGCAACAGAATCTGAGTCAGAGACTGCGAATAGATTCCTCTTATCCTTGCTTTTATCATAGACAAACACTGGCCCGGACCACTAACCGCCAATCACAGTCACCGAATGACCGTAACTTACGGCAGGCTTTCCTACTCAGCCCTTGATGTACCTAGTCGCGAATTGGCTCCAAGAGGCTTGACACATGCCATATCTTTGTCCTTGCATGATTCGGACAGTTCGGGTCTTGACTTGGCTCGTCAAGAATCGAAATCGCATTCTGCGCCCTTGCTGCCGGAGAATCAACCTCATTTTCCAGAACTGCAATAGCTTCATTGGCTGCTCGTCTTATGTTGCGGGGAACTGAAGAATCCTCAGATATCCGTTTGAGTAAGTGTTCACTCTGGTCTATACTTTTCTGCGTTTCGGGGTCCAAAGGACTCACCTCTAAATTGTCTTGACGCACAGATGTAGTGCGAACAACAGAAGACTTTCACAGGACCGAACATATCAACGTTTTCATAGCTACTTCTCATAATAAGAACATCCGACGACATTTCCCCTCCGCAATCTTGCCAACGTGAGAATCTAGTCGTTGCGGGGTGTTTATATCAAAGGATTCGCAATCGCTCCTCGAGTGCCGAAGATGACTAAACAAAACGACGCCTCAATCAAGAAGATGGCAGATCTGCTCCGACAAGGCGCTACAATGCTGGCACAGGGATGTCCTCAGTGTGGTTCTCCGCTGATGAAGATGGGCGATGACGTGTACTGCGCAACATGTGATCGTCGAATAGTTGTCGTGGACTCTCAGGAACAGATTGAGCCACAAACCGTGAAGGCATTGATTCCTGAATTGCATAAGACTCTACTCAAGAAACTGAAGACCCTAAGTGATGTCATCGAAGCTGAGAATGACACCGAGGCATTGACAAAACTTGCCAACCTCATGGTGCTTCTACTGCAATCACTGGAACAACTTGAAGGCATGACTCATTAATCCAAACTCTGAAGGCAGTAGACGATTCAAGATCTACTCTTTCTTTTCTTTCTTGGAGCTCTTTTTCGTGCCGGCACTTCTTCGGAGTCGGGCACGTCTAGCCTTCACTTCCTCTGGGCCCTTGAGCACCTTGCTCTTTCGAATCTCACAATTGCGAGTAGGGATAATCACCCTGACTTCCTTGTAGACCTCAGAAGCAAGGTCTCCTAGCACAACCTTCTGAACCAGCTCATCAAAGACATGTTTCTTGGCGTGAGCTCTGATGACTTTCTCAATAGCCTTTCTGACTGCGTGCTTCTGACTTGTTTTTGCGCGGCTCATTGTGAATACTATCACGGATATGCGCATCAAATAGTCGTCTCGCGTGAGTATAGGGCCAATCCAGTCAATCCTTGAAGTTCCTCTCTTGACTAGCCCTCGGAGGTGATCAGAACTCCATTCATGTCCGTGGAAAACAGTGTGCGCTTGCTGACCTGTGACCTCAAGAATCTTGAATCTTAGCTTTACGTGTATCTGCTCGAAGTTACCCGTCAAGTCATATAGGGTGGGTTGAACTGTGCGACCAACCAAGAGATTGGGGCTGCTAGCGGGTGTGCTGCCTATGTCCTTACTATCAAAATATTCTGGTGCCAATATCTGATACCAAGTCTTTTCTCGCCATTTATCTCGAGTCCTTGCTGCTGCTTGTCGACTTTTTGAGGACATTTACATATCACACTCACTGGCACCATTCTGGTAAGTCCAGAGAATCACGATTCGGCCCCTAGTTATCCCGGGAACCGCGCGAACGTCAAATGAGGCGAATAAAAAGATTGTGACGTGAACTCATAATTTGAAATCAATAACTAACTCCGCGGTTCTTTAGCACTTCACAATAAAGCTATTATGAGGATATGACGTAGGGCTGTTGGAGTAATCTAGAATGGAAGAAAGCTGTCCCCGCTGTGGATACAATGAAGCCGCTCAAGTGCGAAAGGAAATGATTGAAGGCGGGGGCTACCGGCGTCAGTTTCGTTGCCCGCGATGCAGTCACGTTTGGGAGAAGAAAGACTGATCAGATGGCAGGTTCGAAGCCCTCCTTAAGAAAGGGCCACGCTCATCTGTTTGCCAGTAGTGACAAAACCATTATATCTTATCCACTTTTCACCTTCTTTTACTGATGCGGAGGTAGCCAAGCCAGGTTAAAGGCGCAGGACTTAGGATCCTGTTTCGTAGGAGTTCGCGAGTTCAAATCTCGCCCTCCGCACCATTCACCTTATCCTGAAAGCAAAACACTCATTTCTTTATCCATTTCACCCTGTTTTCATGAAATACATGTTCCTAGCCACTGAAGACAACAAGATGCAACTCATGCACATCCTTCTCAACGCGAATCATTTCCATGAGTCCGGTCACAAAGTTGCTGTAGTACTTGAATGCGCATCACCAAGTCTGCTCATCGGAATCGAAGATGGCTCGATTAAGCTCCCGCTCTTCAACAAGGCAATGGAGAATGGAATAATAGACCATGCGTGCAAGGCGTGCACCGCCCAGTTTTCAGCAACTGAAGCCGCACAGAAACTGGGAGTTCCCATCATGGGAGATCTCCAAGGTCATTCCAATCTTCTTCGTTTCGTTGAGGATGGCTACTCAATCATTAGATTCTAGTTTCCTCTGGAAAACAATAAGGGATGGCGCCGGGGATGAGATTCGAACTCATGCGTCCTGAGACAGCGGTTCTCTCGTATTGGAGTGATTTCGAGACCGTCTCCGTAGCCACTTGGATACCCCGGCTAGATTGCGGTAATGTTGGGACTGGGCTCTTTGGATTTAATATTAACTAAGCTCTCTTAGCCTCTTCAAGCGCCTGCTTCATCACATCTCTTGCGATGTCTTCCAGTTTCTTCAGGGTCTTCTTAGTCTTGGCCCCAACATACAATCTGGCCTTTGGTTCAGTTCCCGAAACCCTAACTAAGACATAGGAATCGTCGTTGCGCTCGATTCTGATTCCGTCTTCTTCTAAGACTCTCTCCACTCCACTAATCCTTGGAACAAGCAATTCCTTCACCTTTGGGAGAAATAGCGGTTTCGCATTGTCAGGACATGGAAGGTTGTCACGCAGTATCGGATACTCGGGCACTGTTTTCATCAACTCGATACAACTACCATTTCCCTGTTCGCTGACCATCTGGGCGATTCTTGCTGCTCCAGTAATCCCATCCATCCATAAACCAAGCCTAGTGAAGATTGGCTTCCAAGGCTCTGATGCGAATACAATATCATCCATATTCGACGAGAAAGTTTCCTGTAATGAGCCCAAAGGCGCTCTGACGACTTTTCCGCCTGCGTTTCTGACCAGTTCATCGATGACACTGGAAGTGTCGATTGACACGACCACAGTTCCACCACCTTCTCTCTCCACCTCATCACGAGCGAAAAGGGCTATCACTCGATTCTGATCAATGAAGCGCCCCTTCTCGTCGATGACTGCAATACGATCTCCGTCTCCATCATGACAGATGGTGACCCCGAAGTCAGAATCTGCTGCGAAACTCATCGCGTCGCCCAAGTTTCGTGGTGCGGGTTCTGCAGGTCTTCCTGGAAAGTGACCGTCAGGATGCGAATTCATTGTGATGACCGAAAATCCCAGTTCTCGAAGAAGATGTGGTGTGTAATTGTAGGCAGCACCATTAGCGGCGTCCACTAGAACTCGCATTCCATCGCTTCTTCCTCCTCGTTCCAGAACAAACGCCTTCACTCTCTCTAGGAACGTCTTACGAATGTTCCATCTTGAAATGCGACCTATGTTCTTCCAAGATGCAACTGCAAACTCGCCGCTGTTCACGCGTTCCTCAATGAACATCTCCTCAGATCTCACAAATTCACGACCGCCTTTGAAGAACTTGAAACCATTATCAGTTGGAGGATTGTGACTGGCAGTGATTACAACAGAGGCAGACACCCCGTTCATCGCGCTGTGAGATCCCACTGCAGGCATTGGAGCTCCTCCCAGATTGATTACATCAACCCCTGTAGAAACAACGCCTGCCACAAAGGAGTTACAAAGCATATCATTGGAGGTCCTAGCATCTGTACCGACGCCGACTACTCCTTGACCATCCAGAAATGTCCCCAACGCACGACCTAGTCCCAATGCTAGATCCACCGTCACCTTGTTCGCAATACTACCTCTGATTCCCGAGGTGCCGAATATTCTCCTTGTCAACTGTCTACCTCCTAGCTCCTTGGGAGTCCCAAATCCGCAATGTCCTTGGCTGCTTCCCCGATTCTCAATAAAATGTCAACCACGTACAGGTGGGTCTGAGGCGCGTTGTTGGGAGTTGAGATTAGGTACTGCCTTAGTTTGGCTGTGTCTTCGATTATCTCTTTCTCTGCTTTTATGACCCACGCGACCTTCTCAGAGTCAAACTTGAACAGGCTTGTCACAGCACTGGATTGCATCTCTTTCACCATCGTCACAATTGGTTCCATTTTCTTGACAAGTTTCTTGTCCAAAGCATACTGTGTCCTGCCAGCGATATCTACGGCTAGGTCTGCAATCCTCTCAATGTACTGTGCAGCCAGTCGGAA
>DAOWNS010000248.1 GCA_030642465.1 Candidatus Thorarchaeota archaeon
AGGGCGTATCTCAATGTGCGTCTCCACCTCTGGCATCAATAGCCGTGATTGCATTCGTTTGGATTACTAATAGGTGTTATTGGCATTCCCAGTATGTACAGTTGACTGCGCCCGTTAACCTTATGAGGAATTGGACTGATTGAAACCAAAGTGAATTGAATTGCGTCCGTTCTTCGTTCTAGGGACACGACCCGAGATAGTGAAGCTAGCCCCAATCATCAAGGAATGTGAGAACAAAAATATCGATTGTTTCCTATTGCATACCGGCCAACACTATTCCAAGTTCATGAGCGACCTATTCCTTAAGGATTTGGACCTTCGAGAACCTGATAGGAACCTCAACATAGGTTCGGGCACACACGGAGAGCAAACGGCAAAGGCACTAGTTGGAATCGAAAAAGAACTCATCAAAGAGAAGCCCGATGTCGTCATAGTTCAGGGCGATACAAATGCTGTGTTATCGGCAGCACTCGCATCTGTGAAGATGGACATCCCTGTTGCTCATGTTGAGGCTGGATTGAGAAGCTATGACACACGAATGCCAGAGGAACACAATCGCAGACTCACTGATCACGTTTCGAGCTACCTGTTCGCGCCTACTCAGAAGTCAGCTGAGAACCTGCGCAAGGAGGATGTATGGGGTAATATCTTCATCACTGGGAATACCGTGATTGACACTCTAGAAGCACGACTACCGGCTGCACGAAAAAGGGGATTCGTAATTGAAGATGTAGAGCCAAACGCGTTTATTCTTCTTACGCTCCACAGAGCAGAGAATGTTGACAACAAAAAAACACTCTCTGGATTGGTTGATGGATTGCTGCAGCTGAAAACAGACATTGTCTTCCCAGCGCACCCTCGAACTGTAGCTAAATTGGAGAAGTTTGGTCTGATGGAAAAACTGCAATCTAGAGGAACAATGCATATTATCGAACCAACAGGCTACATTGATTTTCTGGCGTTGTTGGATTCCTGTTCTTACGTTCTAACTGACTCAGGAGGAATTCAAGAAGAAGCTACTGCGCCGTCGATTAACAAGAAAGTCTTCGTTCTGAGAACATCAACAGAGAGACCTGAAGCCGTTACATCAGGACATGCTTCGGTCGTGGGGGTGAATCCCAGTGAGTTCCCCAAGGCGATACGGATTGCAGTAGGAGCCGGATTGAATAGCAGGAGGGCCTGCCCGTACGGCGATGGCACAGCGTCACAGAAAATAGTGAGTATTCTAGTTAATCATCTAGGATAGAGTCAAGCTCCACAAGTGCATTTTCCCCATTTTATTGGTGAATTGCGATTTTCCTTTATAAGGAAAGCGCGAAAACCATGTCGAAACGGGCCTAAACGCGCTTTCTGGCACTATTATTAGAGAAATCTTATAAGCGACCGAGGGGGGTTCTAGATGACTCCTACGGGAGAGGAGAAATTAGAACAATGCCATACATAGTGAAAAAAGCTGTTCAGGACTATGCACGCAGGAACAACATGAAAGTTTCATCAGACTTCTATGCGGCAATGGACAAGGAAATCGATGCACTGCTAACTGCAGCGGCAGGTAGGTGCAAGGATAACAAACGCAAAACCCTGAAAGCTTACGACCTGTAGACCTTTTGTGTATCTTTGAGAGAGGAGCTGGAAGCGAGCACGGTCTTGCTTTTAGGTTCCTTCCTCCTTTTTCTGACCGTCAATCTTATTTGAATCACCTTTTCTTCATCCTGCAGTTGTATGAATGGAGAATAGGCTATTGAAAAGAATCGTTCTTACAAACGATGATGGGCCGTATGGTTCAGGCCTTTTGAAGCTGGCTGACACATTATCCAAAGGTATGGAGCTTACTGTTGTAGTACCAGATGGTCAACGAAGTGCCACAGGAAAAGCGCTAACGTTCAACAGACCAATTCGTGTCTATGAACATGGCGAGCAGAATGGCTATCGGCTTATCACGCATGACGGAACTCCTGCAGACTCGGTTCCACTTGCACAGGAATTTGTGAAAGACATAGACATGTTTGTTTCAGGCATTAACTCAGGAGCCAATATTGGGTATCAAAGCATGCTGACTAGTGGAACCGTCGGTGCAGCCTTCGAAGCGGCGATGCAAGGCTATCCCGCTCTGGCAACATCTCGAGTCGTAAACCCTCAGGAGTGGTTCAATCCACGAGATTCCAGACACGAATACGATAGAGAGTGCGAAATAACTCGTGATATTGTCAAACGTGTGTTGAAGAAAGGATTGCCTGAAGGTGTCGACGCATTGAATTTGAATTTCCCCTGTGAGATTAACGCCGATACCTCCATTATTTACACCAAGCCCACAATCGTTCGTATGAGCAACGATGTCGAGCGCAGGCTGGATCCCAATGGAAGCCCGTACTACTGGCTTCGTGGCGTCGAGAAAGAAGCTGTAGAGGGCACAGACGCATATGAGGTCATCACCAATGGCAACATTTCGCTTTCACCCATTATAATCGAAAGTGCAAGAGATGAAGATGTAGCAAAGCTTGGAGCATTCATGGCGGATTGACTTTCTTCAGGGCGCCCCACAGAGCATCAGTGGACGGGCGAGCCAACTGCATTGCTTCCCCCTTGGAGTTGATTAGATGTTTCTCTTTGTCTTCGAGGATGCGACCCAAGATTGTTGCTTGGACATTCTCCGATTCTATTGCTGCTATGACATCATCTACATGTTTTGAATCACAAGTCATGAGCATGCATCCACTGCTGATGAGCTCTAATACGTTCACATCAATTAGATCGCACAGCAGTTTCGTCGTGGGATGAATGGGTATCCGGTCCAGTTCAACTTCAAAACCCACTCCGCTTGCATCACACAGCTCATGCAAACCTCCAGCTAGTCCCCCTTCTGTTGGATCATGCATCGCAGTCAGATGACCAGTCTTGAATGCACCTAATCCCTCAGCCACTACGCTGATTTGAGTCCTTAGCGCTATTGCCTCATCGAGAATGGCTGCATCTAGCTCCTTGGAGAGTGCTTCTCGACCCTCGGCTGCCAATATGGCCGTCCCCTCAATCCCCACAGTCTTCGTGACCACGATTGCATTTCCGGGTTGAGCGCCTGATGAAGTAACGTACTCACCCTCTCTGGTTTCCCCCAGCATGAAGCCTGCTACTATAGGCTTCTCAATACCTTCCGTAATCTCTGTGTGTCCTCCAGCAACGGTTATGCCAAGAGACTTTGCAGCACTATCTATCTGACTCATTATGCGACCCACTTCCGCTACACTGCTGCCCACCGGAAGTATGATTGATGTCAGAAACCATTTGGGAGCAACACCGAACGTCGCCACATCGTTTGCGTTAACATGCACTGCAAGCCAACCAATGTCTTCAATCGATCCTGTGATTGGATCGGTGGAAGCGACGATTACTCGATTCCCAATCCTGATCAAAGAAGCATCTTGTCCTATTCC
>DAOWNS010000291.1 GCA_030642465.1 Candidatus Thorarchaeota archaeon
ATCAGACCCGTGGAGCGGGCACGACATGTGAATCTTAGCGGTTTCTCGATTCATCTCAATTCTACTAATGGTGCTTGGGAGACCACATCTATCGCAATGCACGACTCGTTGTAACAGTTGTTTGAGAAGTCCTTCTTCAACATTATCAGGAATGTACCTTATTGCCTTGTGTCCATTTGAGCACCGCACGAGCATCTCAAGGAATCCACGTCGGTTCCTGATGGCACTCACTGCATAGACCTGACCACAAGCGAGACACTTGAAGGAATCCAGAATGGAACCAAGACTGTCCACATCAGCCCCTAGAATCTCGACCGTGGACTGAAATTGGGCTGGAAACTCGCGCTTCACTGGACCATGAATGGGACAGAGAAAAGTACTCTCAATCTGAGAATGATGAGGAACTGTGGATAGCTGCGTCATTGAAGACGCACAGTCGGTGCACATGAATAGCTTCTTGAAAAGGTCTGGAGCCATTTCTTGAGCTTGGTGTGCGGCCAATCGTCTAACGCTTCTATGACCATTTATGCACTGTACATCCATTTTCAGAATCTTGTCCTTAATTTCTGCAGATTGAATGTACAACTGTTGGCTACATTTTTTGCAAGTGAACATATCAACTCACCATAGCGACGCTCAGCAAGAATGATTGTTACAAGATTGCTCTTAAGACAATTGATGATAGGCCCCCAGCGGAGAGGGCGTTTGTACTACGCAATGCTTCCCGGAACATCAACGCTCTCAAGAAGATTATCCGCTGCCTTCTTTACCTTGGAACGGTATCCCCGCGTTGTGTAAACTCTCACAGGTCGGAGGTTGTGATTGAAACTGCGAGCAATTAGACTGACCTCATCGACTGGCCAGAACTCATAGCCCTTGGATCCACGTTCAAAGAACACTAACTCATCGAGGGGGTATTTCCGCGGGTAGTATGTCACTGATGGTCTATCAGGATAGTCGATATAGACATTTTTCGGGTCAATATCCGCAGCTTCGGCAATCTCGCTCTCTACCTGAAAGAGGCCATCAGGAGTGGATATCCTCTTCGTGAAAGCGACGTCAGATATCGCTCTTTCGCTGGCCAACTTGATGAGATACCGCTTTCGGAAATCCTTGTAGAGACTGCTGGCAGTCTGCATCTCGCTACTGGAATCCTCATTGACTGAAACTAGTACGTCTAGGAATGAAAGGTCATCATAGAGCAAGAATTGTTCAATGTCATCGTCAGGAGAAAGGAAGAGCTGGGACCCAGCCTCATCGAGTATGCGCAGAAGCATCAATTCCGCGGCGCGCACTGTTCGGTGGTAATAGACGGCATCGTACATGTTGACGCCTGCCGAGAGGTACGCCTCGAAGGTATGCATGGAACCCCTGTTCAATGCAATCTTGTTCTTTGCTATCCGTGTTGCAGCGAACAATCTTCGGTACTCTAACTGAGCGTACTCAACCCCTGCGAAGTATGCATCACGCTCAAGATTGTCGATTAATACGGGATTGATGGGACATTTCATAAGATCGAGCCGGAAGCTCTTCAGGGGAACTCCACGCTCTAGCATGGTCTTTATCTCACTGATGGAAGTCACACTGTCCTTGATGATATCCTTGACCGGTGATTTCGCAGCAATCAAACTGGCGAGCTTCTGTTTATTGGTTCCCCGAACCGTCAAGTACTCCGTCATGACATTGTTCCAAGGTCCTGTTGACAGAGTGAGAAGCATCGCGACGAGCCTTGCTCTCTGGACTTCATCCAAGTCGCCGTCCAAAGAGTCAAAGAAGACCTTGGTGACGTGCATGCCTCCAAGCAGACGACCCATTACTGACATATCTGCACCCGGGAAAACCAAGTGAACACCTGCTGGCCCGCGGATATTGCGCAACCTCTGAGTAAGTCGGAGGTCTAGTATGGATTTCTCAACACTCGAGAGATCTATGTACCCATGAAGCGGATCTTTGATTTCGAGCACTGACGGATAATCACTAATCGGCATGTAAGTCCCCATCTAGCGCAGTTCTAGCGCATCAAACTGTGCTCCTAAGGGGGATACGAAGGCGTGTATTACTGTTTAGGTCTGGGTTTTCCGATGGCTCGGATGATAACCTTCATGAGGGTTTATGCATGTGGCAATACCATGAAGCCTCTGCTGCTGACATCTCTGATGCTCGTGCTTCTAATGGCCATTCCACTTCAGTCCCCGATGATGTCTGTCAACGATGCAGAACGTTCGAATAGACTGATACTATCAGACGACCAAATCTACGGAATCGATGTTTCAGAGGACATCTATAACGCAGTATCCGAGCAGTCGTACATTGACTTCATTATTGAGCTGACAGAGAATGGCTCTCGGTGGGTGAATGAAGGACCACCAATCGTCTACAGTGATGCGAACATCCGCGCAAGAAACTGGATTTCACAACAACTGGTTCATCTTTCAGACGGTAGAATAACCGTTGAACTCATGGGAGAACACAACTCGGTCGTTGGACGCTTGCCGGGCTGGCTAGAGAGAAGTGCCCCCTGCTTGATGATAGGAGGCCATTACGATAGCGTTCCTGGGGCTCCAGGAGCCAATGATGACGGAACAGGCGTGGCTGCCACACTTGAGCTAGCACGCATCTTGTCCGCGTACAAATTTCCTTTGGACATTTACTTCTGCGCATGGAACTCGGAGGAGAACGGACTGATTGGGAGCGGTGAGGTTGCCCAAATTTTCGCGGATGATGGAATCGACATTCTGATGTACTACAACGTGGACATGCTTCTGGTCCAGAATCCAGCGGTGCCAGTGGATGAGCGTGTGCTAATGGTTTACAATTCTGAATCGAGCACTACATACCATAATGGCCGCTACTGGGCCGAGCTTG
>DAOWNS010000043.1 GCA_030642465.1 Candidatus Thorarchaeota archaeon
ATACTGGTGGTTGCATCAATCGGACAAGGACTACAATTTGTGGCAACTACGGTTTCCCCAAGCAAGCATGTGCGCGTCACTCCCACAACTAATGTGGAAGTTCTCACGAAGCCAGCCAAGCCAGAGGACGTTACAGTACCGACCGTGAACTACGAGGATATTGGAGGTCTGGGCAAAGAGCTTCAGAAGATTCGAGAAATGATTGAGCTCCCGATGAAGTCGCCCGAGCTCTTCAAGCGTCTCGGAATAACGCCACCGAAAGGAGTGCTTCTCCACGGTCCTCCAGGGACTGGCAAGACATTGATAGCTCAAGCTGTCGCGAATGAATCGGGTGCGAACTTCAAGGTCATCAATGGCCCTGAGATTATGTCCAAGTTCTATGGTGAGTCGGAACAGAAGATACGCGATCTCTTTGAGGAAGCGGAAAAAAATGCACCAAGCATAATCTTCATCGATGAACTGGATAGCATTGCCCCCAAGCGTGCAGAGGTGACGGGCGAGGTTGAGCGCCGAGTAGTTGCGCAGCTTCTCGCTCTGATGGATGGTCTCGCAGGTCGGGGTCAAGTAATTGTCATTGGTGCCACGAACAGAGTTGATGATATCGATGAGGCGCTCAGGAGACCTGGACGATTCGATAGGGAGATTGAGATTGGGGTCCCTGATAAGACGGGCAGACTTGAGATTCTCCAAATACATACGAGGTCTATGCCTCTGGAAGAGGATCTTGACTTGGAAAAGCTGGCAGCAGTCACGCATGGATTTGTTGGCGCTGACCTCTCAGCGTTGGCGCGCGAAGCAGCGATGCAGGCCTTGAAACGAGCACTACCTCATGTGGACCCGGAAACAGGTGACATCCCCCCCGACATTCTCAACGACCTCTTCGTTACCCAGGCTGACTTTGACACAGCTGTTGCTGACGTTTCGCCCTCTGCATTAAGAGAGCTGCTTGTAGAGCGACCAAATGTGCTTTGGACGGATGTGGGTGGCCTGGAGAAAGTCAAAGGACAACTCAGAGAGGCTATTGAAGCTCCACTCAAGCATCCAGAGGTCTTTGAGGAGATGGGCATTCGATCGCCAAAAGGAGTGCTATTGTTTGGCCCACCGGGAACAGGTAAAACACTCCTAGCAAAAGCAGTGGCTACTGAGAGCGAAGCCAACTTCATCTCAGTCCGCGGCCCTGAGATCTTCAACAAGTACGTTGGCGAGTCCGAAAAAGCCATTCGCGACATCTTCAAGAAAGCGCGTCAAACGGCACCGTGTATTCTGTTCTTTGATGAAATAGACGCAATCATGAGCGCCAGAGGAATGCGAGATGACACTGGCGTTAGCCAGAGAATCGTGAACCAGTTCCTCGCGGAGCTTGATGGTATGCAAACCCTGCGAAATGTTCTAGTCATCGGCGCAACAAATCGTGCTGATATCTTGGACCCCGCAGTTCTGCGTCCAGGCAGATTCGATGTGATTGTGTTTGTTCCCCCGCCCGACAAGGCAGCACTCATTGAGATTCTAAAGGTCCATACAAAGAACATGCCTCTTGCTGATGATGTGGACTTGGAGGAGATAGCTAGCTTGGCTGAGGGATTTTCGGGTGCAGATATCGAGGGATTGGTTCGAGAAGCCGCCATGGCTGCGGTTAGAAACGATTGGACAGCAAAGCCCGTTGCGATGGAACACTTTGAAGCGGCAATGCAAGAGGTTCGACCAAGCATCTCTTCTGGTGATATCAAACGATACAACTCGATTGCAGAACAGGTGTTCCGAAGGCAGCCTCACAAGAATGAATCTGCTGCCGCATACATCTAGTGTAACGACTTGGGTGCGAGTGATTCGTCTTGCACCCCCAGTCTTTTTTTCAAACAAGGAATAGCTTGTAGCTTGGACTTCAAAGCAATTATCAACACTAAAGGTCCAATTGCTGGAATAACGCGTAGGACCCATCAAGCCACACGTGAAATACAGCCACGATAGCCTTTTGAGCCGCAGAGAGGAGCTCTCCTAGAATCCGACAAGCACAGGTGAACTAAGCGCATGAGCGATTTCTATCCGGTTACTCCAATTGTGGTCATAACAAACACTAGCTACGCTGCTCAGGCTGGTGTTCTCGGCGAGAAGTGGGCTGTTCGGGTCATCAGGGGCAAGAAGATTATCGCTGAGAAGCCGATTAATGAACTTGCACTGGATAGCATAGTTGGCATGATTTACGGTCACATTAGAATAGAAGGTCTTGGCAGGCACGCTGTGGCACAGACCGCTGGGCGTCTTATGCAGTTCTCCCGCAGATACCAGCAGTCCGGTGTATGTCCGAATTACGCGGATCCAAATCTGGTCTATGGCGATGAAGTGGAAACATCCCCCACAGCATATGCCGAGCCTGAAACAACTGCAGCAAAACCCCAGATAGAGGTCACACCTGTGGAGGAGCTGCCGAAAATTCCAGCCTTCAAGATAGGCAAGGCTTGGGATGCTACTGTTGAGGCGCACTCTGTCATGATTGCGCGAATGGCAGCGTATGGGGCATCCTTGTCTGAGGGACATCTTGGATTAATGTTCGAGCAAGCAGCAAGTGACATCGTTAACCTTTGGTTTGCTCAGGGTGAAGCTTCCGGGCTGATTTCCCGATTTGCCAAAATGATTCAAAGCTGCTCTAGAGAGAGCGCTGTGTCCGAGTCGACAAAAAGCAAGATCATCATAGAAACTGGGAACTGTGCACTGCTGGAGAGTGCTGGAAACCTCAAGAAGGCAGGAATCATATTTCCAACAGGATTTCCCTGCAAGTTTCACGAGGAGATTGCAAAGCAGGTTTCTGCAAGGACAAAGACCAAGATATCCATTAACACAACTTCTAGCGGATGCATGGTCACAATTGCTCTCCCGTGAATCGGAACTAATTCTAACCCAATAATCTTAAAACAATCCACCCGATTCAACTATCATAGACGAGACCGCGCGGCTGTTGTCTCGATTTAGGAGAATAAACAACATGTCATATCTTACGTGGCGTGAACATATACGCTCGGGACCGGTGTGTCTTGGAGCAATTGTCGTGATTGTGGGTGCAGTTATCGCTTTGCTACCCTCTATCAATCCAGAATATGATTTCCTGGCACCTAACACTGTGCTTGCAGGCGGGTTAGTCGCTGTTCTTGGGCTTGTTTGCATAGTGTGCAGTTTCTTCTTCACCAAGAAGAAGCGTGACTCAGTTCTCACGCCAGTCAATACGCGTGTAGAGGATACGCCTCCTCCACCTCCAGCACCTGATTAAACGACTCCTAACCAATGAGTTGTTCAGCCAGGAGCCCCCCGGAACAATGGAAAACATGTTCCATGGGCTCCTGACATTCTTCTTTTTCTTGGTCCGGAACCCAGATGTACAGTCTTCTTGAGGCGAGTTCAGTGTGCAAATTGCTAACTTCAATCAGTGGTGATTAACCCCGCAAACGCTTATACGTAACAAAGTCAGATTCTGATAGTATGGACCAAAGGGCGGTACCAGTTCTATGATAATCCTTGAATATCGTGATAGCAAGTTCCATGAAGCTTCTGGACCATCAGTGTCAGGTATTTCCTTGAAGGTTGATGAAGCCCAAAAGAAACTCATACTAATCGTTCCCGCAGGAGCTAGTATGATTCAACGCAGGGCAGCTGAGCGAAACGCTCGTGGCATTTCGAAGATTGGATTTCAGACCAATGCTAAGGGTGGTGTTGGTCGTGGGTTTGAGCTCGTGTTCGAAGGTCATGGCGGAGGACTACCAGATCGGCTCAAGCATTCTCCCAGAGAGGTTTACTAGCTCTACCCTCCTCGGCGGCCGATAGACAGATGTGTAAGGCGGCGTGTAGAAAGGGTCAGCAGTCAGAGGTGCATAGAAGGAGCGTAAACATCCATGTCGAATGATGATATCAAGCGCATAATTGAGGAAGCTACCAAGGAAACCCTACGGGAATCCTTTACTGAGGCAGGCCAAAAATACATCAAAGCTGCTGGAGCCTTGGAACAGAGAGGCGATTTTGCAGGGGCGGAAAAGCTCTATCAACAAGCGGCTGCTACATTCTCCAAAGCAGCGGAGAAATACAGAACTTCGAAAAGCTTCAAGAATGCCGCACTGAATATGACTTCCGCTGGAGATGTATTGTCTGATATGGGTCAATCAGCCCAGGCCATAGCAGCATATTCGCAAGCAGCAGATGATCTCTATGCGGCTGCTGGCGAGCATCTGATGTGGGGCGACGACACTGAAACCAAGAAGGGAGCCACGTTGGCGATAACCGGCTCTATGATTTACATCATGATAGGCAAAGAAGCAGATGGCTTCTATCGGGCTAAGACGTTCTCGGCTGAGAATGCCTCCAAGATGATGTTTCCAGCTGTGGTTCGCCTTAGTCAGATTCCTCAGATGCTGGAAAGTGCGGTCCAATCTGTGGATGTCAATGCGTTTGCAACAGCCGAAAATGCAGTTGTTACAGAGCTGAAAACCGCGTTGGCTAATTCAGGTGCTCAGGAATTTTCAAAATACGTCGACAAGGGTCTTGATATGGTTAGGGAGCTACTCCGTGGGAAACTCAAGGTTCCAAAGATCATCACGCAGCTTGACCTTCCAGTTGATATGACATTTGTTGAGCAGTTTCCGCTTCGCGTCGTCATCCAGAATGTTGGTGACGGAGCTGCAGCACGACTAACAGCAGAGTGGCACATTGATGAAGGACTTGATTATATATCGGGTGACAAGACTAAGACCATATCTTCCCTGCCACCTGGCGAATCAGCTACATTCGAAGTTCACGTGAAATCTTCTCAAGAACTCATGGGCGTCAAAGAATACTCAATACTCGTGCGCGGTTCATACATAGACGAGCTCAATACGGAGTACTCACTTCAAGCTGGTCCGGGAACCCTAATTCTGAAAGACTTCAAAATGAGTGAGAAGATTATACGCGATTTAGATGTGACAGAGGCTAGAGTTGGGATTCTGGGTTCAACTATCGACGAGTCTCCTCTCGACAAAGATCCGATGCGTAGAATCCTCGGAAGCCTCTCAAATTCTCTGAAACAAGTTCGAGCGGACGTTGATGAGAAGGATCTTGATGCAGCGAAAGCGCGACTTGGAGTCGTTAATCAGATGGTAGATGCGATGGATGCAATCCTCGGAGATGAAGCCATGATGGAGGCAATCGCCAAAACTCGCAACTACGAGAAGAATATCTATGCGAAGTCTGTTCTAGAACCAATGTGCGACAGTGTAATTTCAGCAATCGCTGATCAGGAGCGCAAAATGGAATCCGAGGTTTCTTCTACAAAAACTGAATCGACAATTGAATCTGAGAAAAAGAAGAGAGCCGTGAACAGGCTCACAGAACTCAAGGCGAAGACTTCCGAGATAATTAGAGACCTCGATATGATTTACTCTCAGATGCCAAGTGCAGCAACTACGGACATGCCTGATGAAGCCGCAAGACGAACCAGACTCAGAGCCGCATTGGAGTCTGCGAGAACTAAAACCGTCGATGTGGAATCGAATCTTGGCACTATCACGAAGGATGAAGCTTTTGCAACGGAACCACCCTCAGATGTCCCATCCAAGGCCGAGCTCACATTGGTTGTCTTGAGGTCTCTCAGGAATAACATAGCTCAGATGCTGGATGAGAAGAAAGCCAAGCTAGAGTAGTCTACACTCTACCTTTTGTCCATAAATGCCTCCAGCCTGTCCATTGCCTCTGTAATAGTTTCAGGAGGCGGAAGGTAAACACTCCTGAAATGACTCGCCCCATATGTCGGGCAGAAACCCGAGCCTGGCACGAAAACTACTCCTGTTTCATTTAGGATATCGAGAACGAATTCCGTATCGTTCTTCCATCTATTCATGAGGTCGATTTTAGGCATGATGTAGAAGGCAGCATCAGGTACTGTGGTAGAGATGGAATCAATGGAGTTAAGCCGAGTGGCAATGAGGTCTCGACGATCTCTCAACCTTCGCATTATTCCTTTGAGATGACTTCCGTCGCTTCTAAGAGCCGCGGCAGTAGCCATCTGAGCAGGGGCATTGGTGCAGATTCTGATTCTGGCTTGACGAACCATTGCGTTTCTTAATGGCTCGAGCTCTCCGTCATTATCATGGAAATACACGTATCCTACTCTCCAACCAGGTGCAAGATACACTTTGCTCACACCATTGAATCCAACAACTGGAACATCACCCGCAGCTTTGACCATTGGAGTTTGGGCTTTGTCGAAAGTAAGCTGATCATAGATTTCATCTGATATGAGCGGGAGATTGTGTTCTCCTGCGATATCCGCTATCTCTTTCAGCACTTTGTGGTCATGGACTGCACCGACCGGATTGTTCGGGTTAATGACAAGTATACCAACAGTCTTCTCATTGATTTTGCTTCTTAGGTCTTCCACGTCTGGGCTCCAGTCTTTTTCCTCAACTGTCCGATAAGTGATAGGAACGCCTCCGAAGTAGTCCGTGTATGCGATATATGGAGGATACGCAGGTCCAGGGAGTAGAAACTCTGAGCCTTTGCTCACTAAGGCTCCGGCAAGGAATTGAATTGCTTCGGAAACTCCGTTGGTAACGAGCACCCTTGACGGGTCGATATCAATGCCATTGACTCGCTTCTCCTTTTCAGCGGCTGCATGCTTGAGCTCATCGAGGCCTTCTGAAGGGGCATAACCATTAGTTCCATCTCGAAGAGCTTTGTAGAATGCGTCGATCATGAACTCGGGAGTCTTCCAGTCGTACTTGATCGGGTCTCCGATATTGAGATAGAGTGGAGTTTGACCATTTGCTTTCTCATATCTCTTCGCAGCCACTACAATGTCGCGAATGGCATACCTGAGATTTGATGCTCTGTCTGTAATTGCAAGATTCATGAGTGAGCCCTGTGTGTGTCCCAACTCGGCTGCGTATTATTGTTTATGGACCCACTAATTGCTCAGTAGTATACCAACTTCTCGAGCGTATTTCCTCATCTGGGTCACTGCTAGCCCCATTGAGGTTAGGTCTTTTGCAGCGCCCATGAGGAGAAAGTCTCCTGCATGAGAAAGAACCACAAACCCTCCCTTTCCACGGATTACAACCTCGTAGAGCTCGTCAAGGTACAGCTTGTCAGCAGCCATCTCTCCAGTCATGAGCAAAGCAGCACTTACGGCTGCCATTAGGTCTGGATCTGCATCTGATTCCTCTGTTGCAAAGTAAGCCAGCTTGACTCCCTGTTTGCTCACTACGGCAATAGCATCGAGATCAGCGTAGTTAGTCAAGCCCATCAGGAGCTCTACAAGCTCCTTCTCCTTCTGGGGGTCGATATGTGATGACATTCTCTTTACTCCTTGTTATTACTTGTCGATGCTCATTTTGCAACGAGCTTGCTCTTTTTCTTGCCTGCCTTCGACTTGGTCTTAGCGGCCTTTGGCGGCTTCTGCTCAACCTCGGAACGGAAGAATGTGATCAGGTCGCTAAGTCTTTCCTTCATCTCTGCCTTGATTGGACTTAGGATTGCATCAGGTGTGCCTTTTAGAAGCTCAATGCCCAACACCTTTCCGTTCTTAACAATCACGCGCGGAATGAAACCCTCTGCCATGAATGTGCCTTCAGGTGGGTCCTTCACTTTCTCAAAGCGTCTTTCCACCTTCTCTTGTCCGAAAACTGAGATTCTGTGTTCCGCTACCGTGAACAATGTGTTGTACACGATCAACAGTTCTCTCTGATAACCTTCTGGAGGTGCAACTGTTTCAAGCTCCTTTATCATCTCATCAATCATCGACTGGTCAACTGACTGTGTAGCAGTACCTGATGAAGATGGTCTGGCTGTGGCAGAAGGAACCGGAGGGGGGCTCGTCGGCCTAGACGCTTGTGGTCTAGGAGGCGGTGCAGCTGAGGCGGTTGTGACTTCTCCTGCTGAGGGTTGAGTCTTTTCCACTTTTGGCGTTGGAGGCCTAGGTGGAGGTGCCCTCTCTCCCGGTTTCATCACTTTTACTGCGGCGGTAGTGCCGTCAAGTGCAGTGAAGAATGTAGGAGGTTCTTCGCCTTCATCTACTGGGCGCACCTTGAAGTTGAAACCATACTCGGATCTGAGGTTCGTGGCAACTCTGGCGCCGATGAACTTTTTCCTGATATTGGCTTGACCACCTTTCCACAGGTAAATGCTCTTCGATGAACCATCCACGACGCAAAGCACCTTCGTGGAATCCAAGTTCTCTTTTGTGAGCTCGATTTCTTGTAGAGTGCCATCCTCGAAGACTTCGTACCCTGTAACCATAATGGATCACGACGCTATTCTTTTTCCTCTGACCGCCAGGATGCATCATCTCTCACGAGGGTGAAGAGAGGTAGCGGAGTGAGTCAAGAGTCTCAGCATTTTGCATATCACAGTTTGTGGTATAATACTGTTGTGTGTTTGTGTGCTGTGAATCTCGGTGCGTGGTTGTGATTCAATGGCACAGCTGATTTCCAAAACGCCTTCTGCCCAGAGCATGAAGTTTCATCATCTACACCACGAATATTGCTAGTTAGTGTTGAGAAGTGATGCCGAGCCAGGCTCGAAAGCAAACCAAACTCCCGAACTATCCTTCTCTTTTAGCATTTGTACCAAGTCCTCGTCTTGAGTTATCGAGGTGACTCTTTGATTTCCGAATTGTAGAATGACTTTATGCATCCCTCCTAGCGGGATGACTGATACTAATTCCACCGCGGGCGCATCTGGTTGCTTTCCGCAGCCTATCTTGATATCCTCCGGTTTTACAGAGAAGACAACATGCGAACCCCTTTGACTTGTTCCGCTCACCAAGAATCTCCAATCGTTGACATGAACTAGAATCTCGCTTCCCGTGCTCTCCACAACTTCTCCAACGAAAACGTTTCCTCCTCCAACAAAGCGTGCAACAAACTCATTCTTCGGATGATTGTACAACTCCTCTGGAGCCCCAACCTGACTAACTACTCCTTTGTCAAGCACGGCGACTCTATCCGAGATAGCAAAGGCTTCGGATTGACTGTGTGTCACGTAGAGTGTAGTGACGCCAAGTTCCTTCTGTATTTTTCTAATCTCAAACTGGAGGGTTTCTCGCAATTGGGGATCCAGAGAAGAGAGCGGCTCGTCTAGAAGAAGCAGCTGTGGCTCCTTGGCTAGCGCTCGTGCAAGTGCAACGCGCTGCGCCTCTCCGCCGCTTATTTCACGCGTTCTTCGGAAAAGGAGCTTGCGAATGCCAAGCAAATCTGACAGCGCCTCAACGCGATTGATTGTCTTCTCTCTGCTCCATCCAGAAACCTCCAATCCAAAAGCTATATTCTGGTAAACTGACATGTGGGGGAAAAGCGCAACTGATTGGAGAACCATTCCGATTCCTCTATCACGCGGCGGGACATCTAGGATATTCGCCCCATCAAATGTGAGCGTTCCATGATTCGGGGTTATGAAACCCGCAACCATCCTGAGCGTGGTAGTTTTCCCGGAGCCACTTGGGCCCAAAAGAGCTAGTAGCTCGCCATCTTCAAGTGTCAAGTCAATGGGCCCAATGTGTGTACCATCTGCAAACTCCCTTGCTAATCCACTTAGTACAACACGAACCATCAGATTGCCCCCTTAAACGCACTCTCAGATGCTCTCTGTATCACAAGAAAGGCAATGAAGCACACAACTAACAGCAGGAGTGATGCAGCACCGGCTTCCACGAACTTTCTAACTCCAAGGTTCTCGTAAATTGCCACCGCTAATGTAACGTTCTGTTCTCTCTTGAGGAATAGAGTCGCAGACATCTCGCCGATAGCCATGGCAAACGCAAAGGCGGCACCCACAAGTATCCCTGGCGCGAGCAGTGGCAGTTCGACAAAGAAGAGCCTCTGTAATCTACTTGCCCCCAAGGAGTCTGCTTGCTCCAGAATGGAGGGGTCGATACCGCTCAGAGAGCTTTCTATCGCTCGAGCTGTGAATGGCACTCCGATGAGCGTCTGTGCTATGATAATCAAAGGCCATGGATTTGCGGCCCAGCCAGTTGGAACGGCTATGAAACGCAACAATCCATAAGCTATTGTAATTGATGAAATTCCCAAAGGCAACAATATCATTACTGACGCAGAATTTGACAGCACGCCACTTCTTGACCTAAGAGAGTAAGCTAATGGAATGCCCATTGCAACCGAGAAGAGAGTTGCTAGTGTTGCGTAGAAGAGAGAATTGGCTAAAGGCAGAAGTCCCCCCTCAACCTCCAATAGATGCAAGAATCCTTTCAGCGTGTACTGTCCAGTCACCGGATCAAATATGGCAGAATCAATGACAGCAACCATCGGCCCTACCACAATCACACCAATC
>DAOWNS010000370.1 GCA_030642465.1 Candidatus Thorarchaeota archaeon
CCCCGTCTTAGCCTGCACCTTGCCCTGTCCGAAGACAGAGCCAAGCGTCTTATCCCCTTCAACTACAATCCTATACGAGATTGGCTAGGCCATCAAAGTCTGAATCAAATGTTGCCAAGTATCCAATTGCGTTCCTATCCATGAACGAGAGAATGCAGCAATCCGTGAAACTCAAGGGCTTCTCCGGCCATTTCGCCAATTGCTTCCACTTCGCCCAAGCTAGATCTAGAACTTCCGGAGATGTGTGTTCGAACCTGATGAATTCGGGGGCATGACAAACCAGATTGTACGCCTTGGCAACGATGCCCTTTCGATGGGTGTGCATCCAGAGTGTAGTCAATACTTCGTCCAAGACATAGTCAGTGGTGACTCTCATTCCATACTCTGGTTCCTTTAGTTCTGTGAGCAGGTCTTCTGCTCTGGAGTGATTCTTATCGCGGGAGTTAAGCAGTGAAATAATGATGTTGCTGTCTATGAGCACAGCCATGTTCAGCTGCCACCATAAACAACTTCATCCACTTTGGACGAGAGATCTTCACTTCCCGGTCCCAAGTCTTCAGTCAAGGAGAGGACTTTCTGGATGGTTTCATCATCGAGAGGCTGTTCTTCAGACTGCACATTTTTTACAATGAGGTCATAGTTCTGCAGTCCAATCCTGAACGCCAGCTCTAGAATCTCCTTCTTGGTAAGCCGCTTCCGCGTGTCAAGGTATAGACGCGCCTGCAGCTCTTCAAGATCATCTTGAAGGTCAAACTTCACTGTGGACACTGGTAACACCCAGTTACTCAGTAACCTATTGAGAATATAAACTTGTAGAACCATCGCGAACTCTGCTGGGAAGCATCTGCAGAAGGAAAAGGGTGCTCAACAGTGGGCAGAAGGTAAACTCCCGATGGCGTCGGGGCAACCTGATGATTGCACCGCTACCCCGTCTTACGCTGCACCTTGCCCTACCCGAGGACAGGATATGCAATGGGCCGCAACCTTGTGGGCATTGTGTCTGAGGATGTAACCATACTAGTACGACTCGATAATCAAATCCGAAATTTGCTGAAAGTGTTTCGTGTTGCGTGTAAGCAGTCTGCGGATCCCATTTGCACGAGTAGTTCCAGCGATCATGACGTCACGAGCTCCAACTGGCGTGCCTTTGTTCATCATATCTGCTAGAAGCCTTGCTGACTCCATTGCTGCTTCCCTCTCAAAGGGGAGGACTTCCATTCTTGCCAGAACCTGTTCAAGCTCTTCAGCTCGTTTCTTCATCTTCGATTTCGAAGTGTTCTTTGAAATCCGATACAACCCTGTGTATAGCTCGAAAACATTAACCTCTGATGTGTAAAGCGCCTGCTCCTCTGAGCTGGCTAGCCATGAAATTGCTGCGTCGTCCTTTCTGAGAAGGTCCACCAAGTACGTCGTGTCCAAGAGTATCAGCTGAGGTCAACTCCTTCCGGACGAAGGGTTTCTCGTATCCCGTCAAATGTGTCCTCCAGCCGTGAAATCTCCTCACCCGTCAGGTCACTCCAACCTTCCGACGACTCAGCCCATAGGCGTAGTGAGGCTGATGTCTTTGTTCTACAGAGTCGGGCGATGGCGTTCCCAAAGCTTTCTCCGGGAAGACGCATCTTCTTGAGAAGATTGTAGACTTCCTCTGTGATTGAGATTGTCTTCGA
>DAOWNS010000007.1 GCA_030642465.1 Candidatus Thorarchaeota archaeon
ACCATCACAAGCCCCTCGATTCTCGTGGTTTCATGCGGATGTACGGTTGTAGGATTGACTGCTATCGTAAGTGCAATGTCCCATTTCTTGACTGTAATTGCCATGCTTGAGGAGGTCGCATTTAGGTAGTTGGGATCTGAAGACCCATCCCACTTCGACCAATAGGTTGCAGTCCCTATGTCGCTTGGTAGTGCGGTATAATCCAACGAATAATGTCCGGTTGCGTCGGTAAGAATCGTACCAATCAAGTGCGGCCCTGTCGAGTTCTGCCAATAAATATCGACCCACTTGTTTGCCAAGCCACTACTGTTGATTGGATCATAGAGCTGTCCGAATATAGTGATGTTTTGCCAAACGTGAAGGGTTTCCGCGGGGGGTTGTGGAACTGAGTCAATGGTTAGCTCTGCCCCGCGAATCGTAACTTGGATGGGCACTGCTTCGCTCCAGTTACCTAGGACATGATTTATCGTGGAACTCCAATTTGCCTGAGCACCATAAATCCCCGGGGCGGTTGCAGCTGGAATCGTGTAGGGAGCACTGAAACCACCAGTACTGTTTGTAGTGACGTTAAACAGGAATCCGCCATCAAAGAAGAGGCCAACATCCTCGCCGATAAGGGGTGTACCATCCAGAAGTTCGATCTTACCATCGTACGTTATTGCTGTCCCTCGAAAGACGGGAGAAGGAATTACATTCAGTGTGAATGAAGTCTTTCCCCACACATCAACGGTCGAGTTGTCAGCAGATCGTGACGGAAGCAGATACGGAATTCCTTGTCGATACTCACCAGCGTAGGAAGACCACAACTCGTGCATCCCCGTGGTCATTCTCGGGTCAGTGGCGTCCAAAAGAACATCAAGCTGGTAGGTGCCATCAGACTGTATCGTTGCATTTCCAATCCAGGTTTCATCCCACATTACCTGAATCTGGTCATTATCGAGTGTCGTACCATCCACTGGCTCGCCGCTCACGGTCATCAGGCCATGCGCATGAACTATGTCAGCCCACACAGAAGTGTAGTTATCCCAACCGAGTTTCAGGTCTACGTCGATAGTTTCACTGAGGCTGAATCTGCCTCCGTTGAGCGGCTCCGGCTGAGCCACTGCAAAGATGTATGTGAAGTTGGTGATGCTGAAAGCCCCTTGGTCGTAGGTGGCGCTTATGTTGTGAGGACCTAGTTCTGCAGTTAGTGGAAATGCATAGGTGAAATTGGCCAGCGGTAATAGAGTGCCCTGCACTATCGTGGCAATGCCAAGATGAAGAGACGCGGTTTCGTCGCGGAATCGTATCGTCGAGCCCTCGCCGACAGGCAGGCCCTGAAGCAGTAAAACAGCGCTGATATCAAATGGGTCCCCGAGTACCGCCCAAGGCTCAGCCAAGTTAGGCCAGACAAGAATTTGAAGATCTCCTGCTCCAACATTCTCAGGGATATCCCCGCCACCCATATCATCCGGCAGTGGGATTGGTACTACCTGCATCCACTCGCCACCACCTGGCATCGGCACGAAGACTTCAGCCCAGAACATCATGTGACGTACCCGCACTACACTATGTGTTCCTTCTTGATCTCCAACCGCATAGCCTATTGTCATTCTAGCGGGAATGTTGAGGGATCGCATGTAGACACAGTAGGCTGTTGCGAAGTCCATTGGCAGACCACCACCCCTCTCGATAAACCAATCCGTGACCTCTCGGCCTGACTCGGGGCGGTCCTGGTAGTCATCAATCATCAGCTCGAATGTGTCGCGGAAGTAGGCATCGACCAGCAAAGCCAGTTCATAGGCATTATCGGCCGCTCCTACGAACTGAGAAGTATTATCTTGAACACGTTGTGAGAGCGGTTGAACAGCATCGAGCGCCGTGTAGGGTGTGCTGATGTAAGACGGGGCAAAGCTCCCCGGTAGTGCGTTGCTAGCGACGTTGGTTAGGTCCTGTTGCATGTATGTCACGTCGTAACTGATCAGCACATACTCGTCGCTCTCGCCTTCTATAAGTGGGTTGAACAGAAGCGTGTTGTAATCATCTGTTTCGAGAGTGTACTGCAAAAGCAAACCATTCGGATGGCTTTCAAACGAGTCTTGTATGACCTGAATTTGCGGGAACAATGCAGGTAGCTCAACACTCCCTGTTGCCGCTCCTGCAGAAACATTGATGAAAATCGTGTAAATCGCATTGCCCTGAGTCACGGCCTGCGCCCGCGTAATGAGCTCTGTGCTCTCAAGGGGGCCCCTATCCAACAGGGTCTTGGTCCAGCTGGAGCCATCATATCCATCATAAGCTGTACTTCGCCATAACTGGGGAGGATCATACGGATCCACGATGAAGAGCACATTCTCAAGCTGTTCAAGGAGATTGTCGGGAAGGGTCTGGTTAAGTGGCAGGTCTTCATAGGTCACGTTCTCGAACCAGTTACTCGTCCAGTCGTTGAAGTTGACGTTGATTTCCCAATCGTCAGGAGGATATGGCTCGTGTGGGTTTTCCATCCTCACCACACCTGCCTGGATGTTGATGACGCTCCAAGTAGCCCAGACTATAGTGGCAACTAGGAATAGCGAACTGATGAGAGTCATTGGACTCACCTTGCGGCGAGCCTCGGTTTTCGCGGCACTCAACAGGTATTTCCTCCAATTTTACGACGGGCAAGATACATTGGGCGCGTGCTAAGGGAAGAGAGATATGGTTGCCCCTCTGACAAACGATTTCGGGTCTAGCAATTAAAGCGTTTCTCGGATACGCAGGTCATTTCTGACATCTTCGCGCATTTTTATGCGACTCAGAACACAAATATGTGCTTTTCTTGTCCGCGCTATTGTTCCCCCCTTGAGCTATATGAGGAGCCCTGTATTCAGATGATGGACGAAAGAATTGACGAGTTCGTGAGGAGCGTGCTTCTCACTTCCGAGAAGGGCGCGCACTCGTATGATCACACAAAGCGCGTCTATTCGCTTGCGATGTCAATAGGTTCAGAAGCTGGAGCAAATCTCAGGGTGCTTGAGGCTGCGGCCCTGCTCCACGATATTGGTCGACCACGTGAAGCATTGACAGGCAAGTCACATTCCGTAGTTTCTGGAGAGATGAGCAGACCCATCCTGCGAGAGGTAGGATACACAGAGAACGAAATCGAGCTGGTTGTGCAAGCAATAAGCACACACAGGTTCAGTGAGGGCTTGACACCCACTTCGATCGAGGGAGAGATTCTTAGTGATGCGGACAAGCTTGATGCAATGGGAGCAATTGGAGTGTTTCGAGCCATTGCACAGGCATCAATGACAGGTGCAGGTATTGATGGTTTTCTCAGTCATGCAGATGAGAAGCTATTGAAACTGCGCAGGTTGATGTACACTAAGCAGGCGAAAATCCTGGCGGAAAAACGTCACGTGGTTCTTGACAGATTCGTCAATCAGTTACGTGAAGAGATTCAGTCTAATGTGGAGAATTAGGAAAATCAACCCTGCAGAAAGAGCTCTAAATAGGATGTTCTAATCGAGTTATTCGAATCAAGCCCCAGTCGCCCAATAAGGTCGAATATCATGTCTAGAGCCGGTTTCATATCACGCTTGGATGCGACTACCCGTTCCAATTCCAGGAAAAGACCAACATCCTCCACATCATCGACACTGACAGTGATAGAGTCCACAGTGTAGAACACGCGTCGTTTTGAGATCGTGGCCACGAACTTGAATCCAAGACTCTCAAGGATTGACCGAGCGTTGTCTATGTTGCTGATATGTACTGAGAGTTCAACGCGCGATTTAGACCGGGACTCTAGCTTTGGCCCCTTGTAGGTCATCTCATATGGAGAGGTAATTGCGGTGTCTTTCGCGTTCCCTTCCGCCTCGGGATGACGGCTTCTTAGACGAAGAGCCTCGTCGGTTTCTTGAAAAGATCTTGCGGGATGGTCGAAATAGACATCAACTTGAGTTTCGCTATTCATCCTCTGCGCACCAACGCGATGAAGAGCCTCCTCTACGGACTTGCGATTCTCTATCGGTATCTTGACTTCGACCTCAATGGATTCCTTCATCTAAAATCGGCTCCTGTTATTGCATAGGTAGGACCGGCAAATTGACAGGGGAACAAGTCAATAGGTGTTTCCATAACTATCATAACGGAGGTCTGACAAGCAATGAAGGCAGGTGTAGTCGTGTTAAGAATCAAACAGCTCAAGTGTGCTAAATGTGGGAAAGAATACACCAACAAAGACGTGCCGCCCAACGATGGATGTGGGGGAAGGATCGACATATCCTTTGATCTCGAGGAACTCAAGGAAATCTTCACCAGGCAGAGCATCGAGCAACGAAAGGGAGGGGTATGGAAATACTTCGAGCTGATGCCCCTGAAGAAGCGGAAGAGCATAGTGACTCTGGGCGAAGGAAATACACCATTGTTGCGAAGCAGTCGACTTGCAGACCAACTGAAACTTGACAATCTGTTCTTGAAGATTGAAACTGTGAATCCATCGGGGTCTTTCAAGGACCGACCGATATGCGTGGGAGTTAGCCGTGCCTACGAGGATGGCGCGAAAACTGTATCGGCCGCATCATCTGGAAATGCTGCTGCATCTATGTCCACGTACGCTGCTAGAGCGGGAATGCAAGCTGTGGTCTTCGTGCCAGAGGACGCTCCCGCGGGTAAACTCATACATCTCAGAACTCTCGGAGCTCGTGTATTTAGAGTTCAAAAAGTCAAGGATGGAGTAGATCCCACAACAACATTACTCAAAGCTGCTTGTACGGAATTGGGATGGACGCCCACACCGTCATTTGGACCGTTCAATTGCTTTCAGTTCGAAGGTACAAAATCGCTAGGCTATGAGGTCGCCGAGCAAATGAACTGGGAACCACCGGATTGGATACTATTTCCCACTGGTAGTGGAGGACTTATGGCCGGAACAATGAAGGGGCTATGGGAGTTCCAGCAGATGGGGTTGATAGACAGCCTACCAAGGCCAGTTGTGGTTCAGCCAGAGGGGTGTGCACCCATCGTCCGGGCGTTCAAGAAGCATCAAGACCCTCTTGATATCACACCATGGGACTCGAATGAAACCGTGGCAGGAGGTCTGGCAGACCCATTCCCGTGGGATGGCGATGCGGCGCTCAAGTATCTGAAGATAGCAAACGGTAGAGTGATTGCAGTGCCAGACGAAGCCATAGAGAGGCAGCTTGTATCTCTAGGCAAACTGGAAGGTGTCTTTGCTGAACCGAGCGGTGTTGCAGCATTGGCAGGGCTTGAAACGCTTATTGACCAAGGCGTCATCGATAAATCTGACAGAGTTGTTGTGCCAATAACAGGTTCTGGATTCAAGGATTTGGCAACCCCGAACCGACTTACGCCTCAGGTCATTCTCATAGCGCCAGATCTTGACCAGCTGAAGGCTGCACTTGAGAGGAGTGCTTGAAAGGAGTGGTGAAGATGCCCAAACATCAGCAGTTCAAACCCACGATGGCAGAGATGATTCGCTTCATGAAAGAAGCGCTAATCGAGGCTAAGAGAGGATTCGTAGACGGCGGTATACCTATCGGCTCAGTGCTAGTGATTGATGGCAAGATTGTGGGTCGCGGACATAACCGCAGAGTCCAGAAGAATAGTGCAATCCTACATGCTGAGATGGATTGTCTTGAGAATGCAGGACGATTGAAGGCGTCAGAATACGAAAGGGCTACGATATACTCCACGCTTTCCCCTTGCGACATGTGCAGTGGAGCAATACTCCTTTATGGGATTCCCAGGGTTGTTGTGGGCGAGAATAGAAATTTCAAAGGACCAGAGGAGTATGTTCGGAGTCGTGGAGTAGAGGTCACGATTATTGATGACAAGGACTGCATCGAAATCATGCAGAAATTCATCAAGGGCTACCCGGAACTGTGGAATGAGGATATTGGCGTCTGATCCTGAGAGCAAACGGAAGTGACAGAATCCTGATTGGAAAAGAGCAGCGCAGAAGGGCTAAGGAGATTGCCAAACAGTATGGATACCTGCCATACATGATTGTAAGATACGTTGCACTCTGGGGTGAACAGGAAGCAATTCAATTTCTGGAAGCATGTGAGCAGCCAATCAAGAAAGCCATCAGACTCAATACACTTCGAGCACCAGTCGAGGAAACACTCAGCAGACTAAAAGCCAAAGGCGTAAGGCTAGAGAGAGTTCCTTGGTTAGATACTGGATACATAGCTGATTTCAGGCGTATCTCGCCTGGTTCACTCCTGGAACACATGAGAGGATTCTATTATGTTCAAGGAGTGCCATCAATGACCGTGGCGGAGGCACTGCGCCCGCAATCAGACAGCCTAGTCGTGGACATGGCAGCTGCGCCTGGTGGGAAGACTACGCACATGGCTCAGATGATGAATAATACAGGTGTCATCATTTCCATTGAACATGACAAGATTCGCACGGCAAGTCTCGAGAGCAACATCCAGCGTTGCGGTGTGACGAATTCGATAGTGCTGCGTGGTGATTCCCGCAAGCTTGACCAGCTTGGTATGGCGCCAGATTACATACTCCTTGACGCACCATGTTCAGGAGAAGGACTTATCGCTCTTGATCCCTCACGAAAGCGTAGTAAGAGCATGGCGGACATCAGGTTCTGCGCTACTAAGCAGGATGCGCTACTGGATGCAGCAATCTCCGCTCTTGCTCCGGGAGGAACTCTCGTCTATTCTACCTGCTCGATTGCCCCCGAAGAAAATGAATTCGTTATTGATGACCTCTTGAAACGTCGACCTGAAACGAAGCTAGTTCCAATCGACATCGAGTTTGGCGTTCCCGCGTATCCTGCCCCGTACGGCGTTGAATTGCAGGAATCACTGACCCTCGCAAGACGCTTTCTTCCACATAAGCACAACATGGAAGGTTTCTTCATTTGCAGAATTGAGAAGGAGGAATCGTCTTGAAACCAGAGTACGTGGATTCGGTCCAGTGGGACATCGTGAAGAACCAAATAGATTCGGACTATGGGGCAGGTGTGACAAAGCGCATCTTGGGTTCTCTTACGCCAGTATCATTACCTAGAGCTAAGGGAATCTCATTCTATCTAGTTCCTACCGATTGGCTGAAGATTCTTGACCGTGACTTCAACCCATTCACTCCCCTCTCACTCGGCATGTGGCTTGGAGACCTCGTAAAAGGCTTGTTTAGGCTAAGCCTACCCGCACTGGAACGGGTTCAAGAGCATACTTCCAACCTTCTCATTGTTTCGAGGCGTGGGGCTGAATCATTTACATACGGAAGAAGCATTCTCAAAGAATCAGTTGTCAAGATTGCACCTTCACTCCTGAGAGGCCAGAGGGTATTCATCCTCAACGAATCAAACGAATGCTTGGGTCTAGCAGCGCTCTCTGTGGATGCTTACAAGATTGGACGTCTTGCCAAGGATAGACTTGTGGCCAAGAACCTTGTAGATATCGGGTGGTACATACGAAGGTTGAGCTAAACAAACATGTCAGAGGTCCGATCGTCAGATTCGATTGACCTGCGCATCTTCTCAAGCCGTTTAATCTCTTTGCTCTCTTCTATGAGTTGCTCTACATTAGCCTTCAAACCGTACACTTGGTTCAGCTTCTCCAGCATTGCAGCGGCGGCTCTCGGATCTGGTCTTCCTCGGATAGCATAGGACAGTAGGCCGATTGCGGGTGCATCGCGCATCTCTAGCTCAGCCAATAGGAGTGCGAGTGGACCAGCTACGAATAGCCCCTCCTCTAGGAGCGGAACATCCCACTTCTCAATCAATGGTTCATACTTGCTTGTTGGGACGCAACGCATGTTTGCTTCATCTTCCTTGAAGCTTGCATCCAATCCGCCTAAGAGGATGGTTTCTGAGAACTTGCACTTTGCTAGCCACTCAGCCAGCCTGTCGACAAAATTCCACTGGTCGCTCTGATGTGGCTGAAATCGAGGTACGAGGAAGATCAGTTTCTTCTTCGCATAGGAATAGAGCTCGAATGGAAGCACCAACCTCTTGTTTTCCATCGATACGAATAGGGGCATCATATCGCTCTTGATGAACCCAACTCGTTTTGCTTCCAATGTTCGGGTCAAATGAGCCGTGCTCAAGAAACCTACTTCACCTAGACCATGAAAACCGCAGATGAATGTGGAACCAGGCTTGACTTGGAAGCCCTTCTTCAAGATGATGTCAAAACCAGACTGTCTCGTTGTAACAAATGCCATTCTCTTATGCCTCTTTGAAGTTGCAAGAGCTATGATCGCTATTCCTCGCCCTTTCAAATAGCGCTGTCTCTCTTTTCCTTTTTAACACTGTGTCATAGCAGGATAGGACACTATCGTCATATGTGCTCAGATTGATTATCACTTGCAGGTAAACCACATCTACTTGCGCCTTAGGTTGTAGAAACGGACCTTATTGATGTCATAATGGATGACCTTGGCGGTTCGCGCTTCAATGATTTTTGGAACCATTGCCTTCAGAGCTTCTTCCATTGTGGTTCCTAGCTCGGACTTTGAAACCTTGAGTTTCATGACATCGGTTAAAGATTCAATGACATCACTTGGCACGATAATGTCAACATCATCCTTCAAACCAGCAGCCTCAAGCTTCTCCTCAATGAAGCTGCCACCCACAATTACAGAAGCAAAACCATCAACGTCAAAATCGACGTCTATCGTTCGGCCCACCTTGACATTATCCTTATCAAGAATGTCCATCTTCTCAAGCTTTGAGAGGCGAATCTCTCCTACAGGAATGGCATCCTCATCCAATGTAGTCTTGAGGCCATTCACACTCACATTAAGGTGCACCTTGCCGTCAATTTTCTCAATGAGGGAGGCATTGAAGACCGCGTCTTTGTCAGGTCGGACCTTTATGGCCTCTAGGAACTCCTCCAGTTTTGGACCTGCGAGGATGAATTGGGATAGTCTGAGCTGTCCATCGAAGGTAAAGGTCAGATCTCCAATATTCCCAACCTTTTCCCCGGCGGAATCAACAACATCACGATTCTTCAGTTCCTTACAGCACAGGGACTTTGCTATTTCCATGGTCCCCACTACTTTTGCTCCAAGGGTTATTGCCAACAAATTTTTCCTCCTCACCCAAGTTGAAGGAGAATCGAAGGGAATCCTATCTATGCTCCAAGAAATCCCCATTATTGGGCATTTTTGGATATTACTAGCACTTTTTGGCAAATAGCAGTTCAAGAGAATACATATCCTCATACGTTACATAAGGTTAACATCGGAGCAGACTTAGTTGAGTACGCTTAGAGAACTTGAAATCGAGCAGGTTTCGCCTCGTCTATTGGAGGTTCTCAGAAGAGAGGGTCTAACCACTTTGACCCCATTTCAGTCTGCGGCAGTTGATGGAGGGATTCTGAGAGGGGAGAGTCAAATTCTTCAGACCTATGATTACGAAGAGGCCTATCAGATAGCGGAAATATCGCTTCTGAATCGCGTAGCGTCCGACTTCAAAACGAGGGCGCTTGTGCTCTGCCCAAATCCACATCAAGCCGAGAAGCGATTTCATTCTTTGAGTCACAGATGTAGACGACTTGGCATCGAAGCTACAGCAATCATTCGGAGGAGGACAGCCACAGGGGACGCCTGGAAGGAGGGGCGCGTAATCGTTGCAACCTTCCAGTCTCTAGATATCGCTCTGCGCGTACATCCTGATGCATTCGAAGGCATCGAGTGTCTGCTAACCGACCGTCTTGACTTGATTGGCCAGCCAAGGCTTGGTGCAAAACTGGAAACTGTATTGGTTACATTGATGGGAATGAATACTGAATTGCAGCATATCGTGGTAAGCCCCCCTGTAGCTGATGTCGAAGATCTCAGTTCCTGGCTAGGCGCTAGGATTGTAGAGGACACGAAGACTGACATGAAACGCATATTCAGCGTCAAGGCATTCGAGAGCGTCAACGAGTCGCTGGCGGACCTCACTGAGTTTGTTCAATCTAGGCGTGGACAGGTAGCCATTCTCTGCTCCAACATCCATGCATGCGAAGAGTTGGCGGCTCAGCTTACAGGAATAGGTGATGCAAGCAAGGAGTCAGCTCTTGACCTTAGGTTAACGCCGGAACATAGGGATGACCTCGGAAACCTCTCTAGGGATATTATGGGGAGGTACGCAGAATGCGAAACATCAGTTATGCTGGGCCGAACCATTTCAAGAGGAGTGGCATTCATCCACGAGGGAATTGCGCGAAGCCAGAGGAGAATCATATCCGGTGCGTGGGAAGATGGACTCGTGCCAGTGATTGTCATGCCAACGCGCTTTGCAATTGCTAGCGGCCTGAGGGCAACTGTTGTTTTTCTTATTGGAGTCTTCATGCAGGACTTAGTCGGAGACTTGGCAGATAAAGAAGAATTAACACAACTATCTGAATGGCAGCTCAGTGATGTGCTTAACTCTGTTGGAAAGAGAGGAGTGGACAATGAAGCTTTTGGAATAGTCGTGGTTGGCACCCAAACTGAAAGGCACAGAATTCTTGCAAGATATTTCGTTGTGGATTCGGAAGGGAACATCAGCCCTAGACTTGGTGAGGTTGACAGCTCGATGGATAATCCAGAGAATGCTCAAGATCTCGTCCTTCGACAGTTGTGCAGTGACCACACGAGAGAGGAAGATCTCTTCTCGATTCTGGACCGAACATTCTGGGCGGCAACCAATCGCGTCACTCAGATATCTCGCGATGGTTTAATGCTAGCAGACGATGCTGATGTTGAGGCATTAATTTCCCTGCGGTCAACGAAATCCACTGCCACGCGTGCGCGCGAGATACCAGATGAGGATGTTAGGTTAGTGAGCATAAACCCTAACAAGATCGAGGGACTCGTGCACAGTCGGAGTCGCGACTTATGGCACCATGTCGTCGTCAGAGCAGGTGAGGGGGTTTCCTGTACCTGCGAGTCATGGAAGTACCAAGGAATTAGGAAGCATAGGCTATGTAAACACTTGGTTAGATTTTCAAATTTCGCTCTTCAGAATGACGAAACCAAACCTTACGCCGCTTCGGTAATCCGACAATCGCTAAGAGGATTAGAGATTCTTGGTGAACTGGAGAGAGAAGGTTTGATGCACCCGGATGGGAAGGGTTTCAGATGCACTAAACTCGGGCAGAGCGTTACTGCTCTGGGTGTTTCCGTGAGTGATTCTAAGAGAGTGAATAAAGCACTGGGACAAGCGGGGAATAAGCTGACGAATATCCTGATTGATGTTGCAGTGGCCAGAACGGGAATGCGTAGGAAAGCGATTGCGGGAGTTCTTGATGCGGTGCAGACACGTGACATGGAGAAGGTTGTGAAGTGTGAACAACATGGGCCAGGAATTGTTGAGAATTGTCTGGAAGAGTTGCACTACATCAACCGTATCCTAGTAGGCATAATGGGAGGAAAAGCCGACAAACAGCTTAGGAGAGAGATTCGCAAAATGGATAAGAATTTGACTGCCACCCTGGACACCTTCAGTTAGCGTTGCCCAAAACCCAGACGAACCTGAACACTGCAACGCGAATCTACACGGGGTGGATACCAATCATAGCATTCCTGCATTTTCAGCTACCTTTTTCTAGCTCAGAGCGCCGGTCCGAACCTATGCCCGGGGTCGAATAATGAACCCCAATGCATGGGAACATTATCATGAAACTACTTGAACACGAAGCTAAGGATATTTTCCGTGCCTTCAATATGCCCACACCCCCTGGAGGTGTAGCTGAAACGCCTGAAGAGGCGATGAGTATCGCGGCCAAGGTGGGCAAACCCGTTGTCGTCAAGGCCCAGGTACTCTCGGGAAAAAGAGGGAAGGCAGGCGGTGTGAAGTTCGCAGACACACCGGAGCAGGCCAAGGAAGTTGCAAAGCATATCCTCGGATTGAAAATCAATGATTTGCCAGTGGAAGCAGTTTTGGTTGAGGAAAAACTTGACATTCAACAGGAAATCTATGCAGGCATAACCATTGACAGAAATGAGCGAAAATACGTTGTTATCGGCAGTGGAGCAGGTGGGATGTCAATCGAAGAGCTTGCGGAAGAAAGCCCTGAGAAGATTGTGAAAATGTATGTAGACCCGAGCATTGGATTTCTGCCTTACAACGCCCGCGAAATGGCCACAAAGATGGGATTCCGAGGAAAGCAGATCAACAAGTTGGCAAGCTTCTTCCTCAAACTATGGAATGTCGTCGAAGCAAATGACGTGGAGCTGACAGAAATTAACCCCCTCATTCTCACAAAGGATGGCAGGTTCCTAGCAGCCGATGCGCGTCTGAATGTGGATGATAATGCACTCTTCAGGCACAAGCAAATGATGGAGAGCTTGAAGAGAGACCCAGTAGAGCAGAATGAGAGAGAGAAGCTGGCAACAGAGAATGACATGGCCTATGTTGAGCTCGACGGCAACATTGCATGCATCTGCAATGGAGCAGGACTCACAATGGCAACCCTCGATGCTGTATCGCTGTACGGAGGCAATGCTAGCACCTTTCTTGATCTAGGTGGTGGAGCAGATGCAGAGAGAGTGGAAAAGGGGATCGAGGTAGCTCTGATGTATCCCAAGGTCAAAGCCATACTCATCAATATAATGGGAGGAATAACACGATGCGACGAGGTGGCGAAAGGTATCCTAGCCGCACGTGATGATGGCGATATAACCGTGCCAATGGTTGTACGCATGGTGGGAACGAATGAAGAAGAAGGGCAAGAGATCCTGAATAAAGCAGGGATTCCGTTCCTGAAAACCATGGAGGAAGCAGCCTCCAAGGTGGTTAATCTTGCAAAGGAGGTAAAATAGAATGGCGATTTTAGCAGACAAAAATACCAGAGTCATCATTCAGGGAATCACAGGTGGACAGGGAACATTTCACTCACAAGCCATGCTTAATTTTGGAACCAAGATTGTTGCAGGGGTGACACCGGGGAAGGGCGGTCAAGAGGTTAATGGAATCCCGGTCTTTGATACTGTAATGGAAGCAAAGGAAGCACATGATGCTACTGCTGCGGTAATCTTTGTTCCTGCACCGTTCGCAGGAGACGCTGCACTTGAGGCAATAGCTGCACAGCTGAATCCTGTTGTTGTAATAACTGAGCATGTTCCTGTTCGTGATGAGATTAGAGTAATCCATACCGCCAAAAGACAGGGAATCACCGTGATTGGCCCCAACACTCCGGGAGTAATCACTCCGGGAGCAAAGCAGAAGCTTGGTATCATGCCCGGTCACGTCTTTGCTGATGGTCCCGTGGGACTCATGTCGCGAAGCGGCACACTAACTTACGAGATTGCTGCTGGGATGACATACGCAGGAATCGGAATGACCACTGCAATTGGTCTTGGTGGTGACCCTTGCGTTGGGCTAACGCCCATAGAGGCAGTCAAACTGTTCGAGAAAGACAATGACACAAAAGCATTGGTTCTTGTGGGAGAGATAGGCGGTGACGCAGAAGAACGTGCAGCGGCGTACATCAAAGAGAACTATGACCGACCTGTCGTAGGCTTTATCGCAGGAAGAACTGCACCCCCAGGCAAGAGAATGGGACATGCAGGAGCCATCATAAGTGGCAGCACCGGAACTGCACAGGCCAAGATCAAGGCGCTGAACGACGCAGGTATTCCAGTGGCAGAGAAACCAAGTGATGTCGCCAGATTGCTCCAAGAAGTCTTGTGAGCGGACTCAACATAAGTAACGGGTGGCGTAGAGAGCATAAGTTTTTTAACGACACCTAGTGGGGATGCCAGAGCAGACTCGCTGAGAAACGGACAGTCCGCTCTCAAGGATTGAGGTTGTATAAAATGCCAGTAGCAGATATCGAAAAACGCAGACTTGCACAACACTATCTGCTCTACAAATCTGTATGCCGTTATTGCGGAGCTACCAACCCGCTGAAGGCGAAGAGGTGTAGGAAATGCAAGACAAAGGACCTCAGGCCGAAGAGGCGGTCTAGAAGGTAGTTTCTCCCGGGTGATGAGCCGGCAGTATGGGCCGGTGGTCTAGCTGGCTATGACGTCGCCTTCACACGGCGGAGGTCACGAGTTCGAATCTCGTCCGGCCCACCATTCTATCTTCTGGAATGCAGTTGAAAGCTGATCTTGTCACATTATGAGAGAAGTTATTATAATTTCAGAGTGTTAACAAAACCTACCTTGGTTCCTGTCGCAGTAAACCCAAGAGTTGCTTGTCAAGAACGGAATTCCATCTATCAAGAGGCTGTAACACAATCAGAGGACCGGCATGATTGGGATGGTAACCCTAAAAGCTATCATCAACCACACGAAAAGCACTAACGCCAGCAAAACTGCGCAACAGGCAATATAGGAAACCTGACGCTCAAGGCGCTCGTGAGCCTGCAGAGTGCGCACGAAGCTACGAATGTATACACAATCCCCTCCAACTGTCTTTCCGCTGTCGTCCACTTGGGGAATCCAGAATTTGCACTCCTCACCTATGCAGATGCCATTCCGAAAAGGACAATCTAGTTTGTGCTTTAGTGCTTCTGACTCCGAACCGTTTCCAGCTACCGTCAAGAGATACCGCTCCCCAATGCTCGATTGGACTTGTCCCTCCATCGGTTTAAGCTTTTCTCATGCCCGGGCATGAGAATGGTGTGACATATGATGATTGATTGCAATCGTCCTTGAATGCTCCGTCACTCTTATAACGACGTGAATTCTCGAGGCAGGCGGCACGGGGACGGACAATCCCACATCCGGAATGGTTTAAACCATCCGTGAAACCGACAAAACAACAAGAAGTGTAACAATGCCAAAGCAAATCCATGACGTGGAAAAGTTCCTCGAGATGACTGAGGACGCAACGGAGTGTCGCGTGAAGCGGAGTGCAAACCAGGTCAAGCTAAAGCTTCGGACTGGTAAGTATCTTTACACCATTGTCCTTGAACCCCAAAAAGCTGAAGAGGTTCTTCAGCAAGTGAAATGCCAAATTGTTGAGGCGCGCACTACTTCCGAAGAGGCCTAAACCTCGAAACTCTCGCTAACCTCGGGCACATGCGCCTGACGACCTGATTTCTTCAGCTTCTCAGCCAAGGCGTCACAAGACTCAGACTCGCCGTGAATCACGTAGAACTCTGGGTTTCCGGGTATCTTCTTCAACAAGTCTAGCAAACCTCTGGAGTCGGAATGCGATGATAAATGGTGCATCTTTACCTCGGCGTCCACTTCGAAATCGCGGTTACCAACTGTGACCTTATTTTTTGCTACCAGTTCTGCACCAGGTGTTCCTGGAATCTGATAACTGACGAGGACAATTGCATTCTTTGGATTGTCATAGAGCATCTTGAAGTACAGATGTGAAGCTCCACCCTTCAACATCCCTGCTGGAGAGATGATAATTCCGCCCTTCTTGACTGCGCGCTGACGATCGCGGTTGTCATGTATTATATGTGCTCTCGACACAGCCCGTGAGAATGCCTGAGGCGAAGCGATGTATTCTGGATGTTTCACCAAGATCTCATTGACCTTTCTGGCCATTCCATCCACATAAATTGGGTATTTCCGCGGTATATTGTTAGCCTCAAGAATGCACATAATCTCTTGGCTTCTTCCAACTGCAAACGCAGGAATGAGGACCGTCCCACCGCGCTCCAATGTTTCAATGACTGTTTCTACTAAATCTGCCTCTATGTCTTCTCGATTCGGGTTCATCCTGCGAGCGTACGTGCTTTCAGTGACAACCACATCGTGCTTCGGGAGGTTTTTCCTTGCACCCATATTCAGTCTAGACTCTATCGCGTTGAAGTCCCCAGTGAACAGAATTCTCTTGCCATTGCATCGCACAGAAACCATAGCGCTCCCAGGGATATGCCCAGCATTGAAAAGCGTCAGTTCAAAGTGGTGACCAAGCGGGACCGTTTCCTCGTAGGCTGTAGGTTGACATTGACGCTTTACACGCGGAATCTCGTTGCGACTGAAAGGGAGACGCCCCCTAGAAATCTTATCCATGTCACGGAGCAGGAGCACAGTCAAGTCGCGGGTTGCAGGCGTGCAGAAAAGCGATACATCTGGATCTGAGAGAACCATAGGTATGCCCCCAGAATGATCGAGATGTGCATGCGTAAGGCCAACCCCTTGGAGATTATCCAACGGCACTGGGGGTGGAAATGCAGGCGGGTTGAGGAACTTAGTGCCATAGTCCACAATCATGCTTTCATTGTGATTTTCAATAAAGAAACCAGCACGGCCAATCTCTCTACAGGAACCGAGAAATGTTAGAAGTGGCATCTATCTATACTCCGAGAGTTGACCGCGTTTGGTCACAAGAAAAGGCTTCCGAAAGGAAATGGCTAGAATTTCTATCCATTGCTCTGATATGTGCGATATTTTTGCTCGGGAGCAAATCCACCGAGATTTCTTCACATCGGAATCAATATTAGAAGCCCTCCATACATAGGCTGTATTAAATCAGCGACAGCAAGCATGGTGACTTCGGGTGACGGAGGGAAAGCCTGACGAAAAAGAGCGGATAGACTCTGGGCCCAGAGATGCAATCGTCCTCGTTGGGTCAAAGAATGTGATGTCTTACGTGTTGGCATGTGTGACACTCTTCAACAAGGGTGCCACAGAAGTGGTGATTAAGGCGCGGGGACGGCTCATTAGTAGAGCTGTTGACGTGGCTGAGATAACCCGTCATAGATTCGTCCCCGATGTCAAGGTCAAGGACATACAGACAGATACAACTACGGTGCAGACTGACAAGGGAAGCGACTTGAACGTTTCAACGATAGATATCACTCTCTCCAAATAGCCTGAAAATGGTTAGGACTGTCCTCGCCTAAAGCCCGGCTACAGCTGGAGCTTTCTTGATTGGCGAGGAAAAGAAAATGAAAATACCAATCTGCCGTTTTGATTTGGAGTCGGGCACATTGTGTCCCAATTGTCAGGAGCGACTCGATAAGGGTAAAATCACTTCTTTCGATATTGAATTCTGTAAATGGCTGCTGGAGAAGGAGAAAGACTATCCAGCTTTGCAGGATCTCAATCTTCAACGAGCTGTCAAGGTGACAGACTGGTTAATCCTAGTTGTGAAGAAGAGGACCAAGGCTTCTTTGTTATCAGCAGAAGACCTCATCAACGATATCACTGAAGCATTTGGTGAGGTAATAATCATTGAAGGCCCCATCAAGCTTCGGAAGATTATCAGGACATTCATAGACCCTGCAGTCGAAGTGGGAGTCAATAGTCTTCACTTACCCGGAGGATATAGGGAGAGCATAGTGGTTTTGAGGGCGGACGATAGGAAACGGATTCGATACACGAATGCACAACTCAAGAGCATTGTTTCAGCAATCATGGGAGAGCAGGTACTTTTTGAGTACGACGATGAGCGCCTTGAGAAAGAAAATGACGCGGCAGAGGATGAGTTCGAAGAGAAGATGCGAAAACTCAGCGAAAGGCGACGAGATATGGACTGACTCAGGTTCTGTTTATGGGATGATTCTTCATTATCTCTCGCATGACTACAGTTGCGTACGATCCCTTCCTTAGGTTGAACTGGAGCCATAGCCCGTCATCGTCACATCGCGGATTGAGTTCAGGGACCCTGATTGAAACTAGATGCAAACTCCCAGGAGAAGCCAGTGCTTTGCTTTCTGCGCTTCTGAAATCCATAAGGGTTACCCCTTCATCCTTTAGTATTGTCTGAAGCATCTCTGATTGCAGGGATGGAGGCGTTCTTGTGGAGAATCCAGGTAACGGGGCAGCCAAACCATATGCATCGGAACTCACAAGTTCTCTGCGTTGTTCGAGGTTCCGTTCTGTCACGAAAAGCCAGGAATCACGACCCGAATGCGCTTCATCCAACTGCATCAGGAAATCGCCCGGCATGGGTGACTTTATGGAAAGCCCTGATCTAAAGCGTTGGCTAATTAACCGGTTGAACAGATATGACTGATAAGAGTGCACAAAGAAGGTTTGAATTCGTGAAGGTATCTTGGTAAATGCTCTGTGATAGTCTCCGGGGTGTTTCATGAGATGTTTAAGCACGATACGCTCATGTCGCAATCCCCTTGGAAAGCAATCCAGTATTTTTTGAGTCACAGTCATACTCTGCCCAAGGTCCTGACGGGCTGCTGTGAGATCTTCAGATTCATACTCACTTGTAACCGTCAGCATGATGCGCAGAGCACCCTCAAAATCGCCCTTTACGGCAGTCTTTCCCACCATGTGTGTATCTGGTCGAGTTACACCAAACCGTTGAACGCCAAAGTAGTTGAGAATGAATTTTCCCGCCAATTTTTGCACGATGTCAATGGAGTCAGTGCAGCTGGATTCGAGTTCCCTCAAAAGAATAGCAAACCGATTCCCCCAGAGATCACCTATCTGAACTGGTTGTCGCACGTACTCCATGTCCCTAATTGCCATTTTGAAGAGTGTGAGTTTCGCAAGGGATTGAGATGCTCCAGCGGGTACTGACATTGATTGCACGGTTAGAGCACGCTTATCCTTCAAACCAGCATAAGAAACTAGATGCCTTGGGAGGTCCAATTCGGAAGCGAGTATTGTTGAAACATCCATCGTGGACATGCCGAGTTTCTGGACGGTGAATCGAACGTATTTTCTTTTTTCCCCGGCAATCGTGCCTTCGACCGTGGTTGCTGGGTCTGACTCATCAGACCATTTCTGTAACTCAAGAATTCTCCCGTCTTGTAGTATCTCCTCAACGCGGAAATCCTCAAAACGCCTCTTCAGCCGTCCTCCGACTCCCTTCGCCTCAGTGCTGTAGAGCTCCATTCCCACCAAAACCTCGAGTGGATGGGGCTCAATCAAGTGGAGTCCTCCTCAGAGCAGCTTGAGTTCACCAGTTACAAGGTCAATATCTTCAGCCTTCGCGGGACCGATACCTAAGACTGTGACTGTGCCGGGAGGAAGTTCAGTCATTCCCGCATCTCTGATGAGAGCGGTGGGAAGATTCTTGGATGCTGCAACAATCTCAAGTTTTAGCAGCTCTTCTTCTGATCCAACTTTAAC